>NZ_JBHIPD010000006.1:0-107499 GCF_042195865.1 Bartonella sp. AP36NXGY
TATTACAGCTTTTGACTCAAAATTGAGTAAAAACCCATACCTTATGATGTTACAATGGTTTTGAAGTTTGTTTGCTTATCTTTGTCTTAATAGCTGCCCCCAAATTTGGAAAGAGCTCATTTGGTTTCGTATTTTTAAACTATAACTTTTAAAACGTTTTTAGTACCAAATCTAAAGTAGATAGTAATTCTACTGCCATGGCATTACTTGCCTCCATTTTTTTGTGGAAGCGAATAGTTCCGTTCTTAAAGACTAGCCTGCAATCTATTCATTAAAAGGCTTTTGATTTCATAAGATATAATGTTTTGAATTTCATTACCTTGATTTCCTACCTCGGTAAAAAATACCGTGGTTATAAAATCAATCTTGTCTTTAAATCCTTTGTGCAATCTTTATAAACTAAACCTATAAGCTTATGACCGTTTCAAACGATTATTCCTTTGAAGGTTTAGCTCAAAAAAGAGCAAAACTCATACCATTTTTTAAACCTATACAATTTATGTTATCGATATTTTCAAACGACTAAATTTTTAAACAATGTGATTTGTGCTGTGATAAAAACATATCATAAAATTTATAAACTGTTATGAATGATAGCTGCTGTTCATTTTATTTGAATACACCCATGCGTTATAATATTTGTATCATGATTTGCTTTTTATGGTCTATTCATACATGGCAATCTTATATAAAAAATGATCAAATGAATCACGTATAAAAAGATGGATTCTTGAGTGGATTCATATAAAATAATTGCAAACAACCTATTGACTTTATTGTATTTTTTGTATAATGTGAATTCTAGCCTCTGCAAGTGAATAACTATAGACAACATTTTTAAAATCTACGGGTTTTGCACCTATTGTTTTTGGTGTCGCTGTAAGCTCTATTCCTAAAACAGGTTTTAACTCATTAATTGCTGCCGCACCAGCAGAAGCTCGATAACGATGTGCTTCATCCATTAACAAAACTAAATCAGGAAGATTTGCGAGATAATCAAAATAACTTTCACCAATCGTTTCTTGTAAGCGTTTAATTCGCGGAATACTAGATTTTAGTGCGCCTTTTTTATTATCCGTTGTATTAATTTTAGAAATATTAAAAATATTGATAAAGGCCGTATCTCTATTCTCAAACAAACGCTTTTGTCCTTGAATATGGTGTTCATCAACGCGAATACCTTTACCACTTTCATAATCTTCACCTGTAATAATAACGGGTCTATTGGCAATAAATTCACTCATTCCACTGAAAACATACTTCGGACTTTGGGGACTAAAATCCTGTTTTAACTTTTCATAAATAGTCAAATTTGGCGCTAAAACAAAAAAATGGCGACTATGACCTGTTAAATAAAGATAGCTGATAAAAGCCCCCATAAGTCGCGTTTTCCCAACACCCGTTGCTAAGGCAAAACAAAAAGAGGGAAAATTTCGTTCAAAATCTTGTACAGAAGGATAAAGATTTTTTATCACTTCTAACTCTGCAACCAAATCAGCATTTTTAGAAAGCTCTATATTTTCTAAGATTTTTACCAAAATATTTAAAGATTCACGTTGAGGATCACGCAACGATAAGCGAGCAGAAATCCTTTGTTCAACAGTGTTCATGAAAAACTCCGCTTTTTATATATTATTCAAATAGATCTAATTCTGCTTGCGCAATATCTTTATTTTTGCTGTTTTCTTTTACCACAATCACTGGTTCAAGATTGGCTACATTTAAACTGTAATCGTCCCTTCCCCATTCGCATTTTTCTAATATTGCACGGGGGATTTTAGTGAGTGTCAGATTTTCAAAGGATGCTGATTTTGTATCAAAGGCTGTACCACAAATCAGCAACGTGCGATGAGAGCCTACCTCTTCACTCATTATACGGAGTTGTTCATGGGTCATAGCGCTTGTTGTGACATAAATATAATCTGTTTCGGTTGAATACCCTTGCATCCAATAATGATTTTCATCAGGTGCATAGGTAAATCCCATATGTTTGCACATTGCTTCTGAAAGCATCGCAGCATTATATTCGCGACTAATAATCCATTGTCCCCATGGATCCTTTTGCAACAGAGAAGGTGCAAGGCGATAATAACGGAATCCACCGCCACCTTGCCAATTGACACTTTTGGAAATTCCCCCTTGATCAGTTCCATCAATGACTTGTTTTAAACGAGGGATAATGTGGGTGTGACAATGCTCACCAAGTTCAATCATAATCCACTTCCTTCCCATTTTATGGGCAACAGCACCGGTTGTGCCAGAACCAGCAAAAGAATCCAGTACAAGATCACCGGGATTAGTGGCAAGTTGAATAATGCGTTCCATTAAACGTTCCGGTTTAGGAGTTGTAAAGACACTATCAGAATTGAAGACTTTGGCTTCTTTTTTTGCATCTTGATTATGGCCAACTTCCTGATAAGGCCAAATGGTCATTGAAACCATGCCATTTTTTACTTCTGATAAAAAACGCTTCAAAGAAGGAACATTGCTTCCTGTGGGGCCAAACCAAATACGATTATCATTCAATAATTCAAAGAATTTTTTTTATTCATAGCCCAACTTCTACCATTAGGAGGCATTACCTTGCGTCCAGAAGGTGTGATGATTTCATAAATATCCTTAGGTGTTACTCTTTTTACGGATAAATCTCCAGATTTCCAAGGACCGCGAGGATCATTATCAGGATTTTTATAGCGCGCATCCATATCGTTTGAACGAGGAAGCAATTGAGGGCGCCAAATCGTTTTATCTTTGGCATAAACCATTATAAAATCATGATTATCAGAAAGCCATTTTGTATCATTTTGTGGAGCATATTTCTTTTGCCAAATAATATTGTTGATGAAATTTTGGCGACCAAAAATTTCATCCATCATCACTTTTAGATAGGCTTGTTCATCATCATCAATGGAAATCCAAATACTTCCATCTTCCGCCAGTAAACGATGTAACAATTCTAGCCTATCTCTCATAAGACTTAGCCATATGGAATGCTCTAAACCATCTTCATAATGTTCAAAAGCATTACCTGTATTATAAGGCGGATCGATATAGATACATTTTACCTTCCCCATATATTCTTGTTCAAGCGCTTTGAGTGCGAGCAAATTGTCACCAAAAATAAGTTTATTATCAAAAATATCTTGGGATGATATTTGATGCGAAGCGTGATAAGATTTTTCAAGATCTTCTAATAAGATACGAGGCTCTAGTTTTGGGCGTTTTTCTTTTCCAATCCAAATGAGTTCTAGTTTTTGTTTATTATAACTCATGCGATCGTCCTTAAATTCAAATGCTTGTGAAAAGTAAACAGCTTATTCATGAATGGCTAAATTAGAGTCTCTTAACAATACTTTTAGTACCATCCGACAGCAATTTGAGCTTCTTCTGACATACAATCAGGTGTCCATGGTGGATCAAAAGTCATAGTGACTTCAACATACGAAACCCCTTCAACTGCACTGACTGCATTTTCTACCCACCCTGGCATTTCACCCGCAACAGGACATCCCGGTGCTGTAAGAGTCATTTCAATTTTTACTGAACGATCATCTTCAATATCAATACGATAAATCAGTCCTAGCTCATAAATATCAGCAGGAATCTCTGGGTCATAAACTGTTTTGAGAGCAGCAATAATATCATTTGTCATACGATCAATTTCGTCTGCTGGAATTGCTGATATGTAAGATTTTTTATTTTCGCTTACAGTTTCAACGGATTCTGTAGAATGACGCTCTTCAATTGATTCAGCCATTAAAAAATGTCCTTGTTTCTTGCAATGCTTCTACTAATTGATCTATATCCTCTTGAGTGTTATACATGGCTAACGATGCGCGGCAAATAGATGTTAGACCAAAGCGCTGTAATAAAGGCTGTGCACAATGAGTTCCCGCACGTATCGCAACCCCTTTTCTATCAATAAACATAGCGATATCATGGGCGTGAATCCCTTCAATTGTAAATGATATAATAGCTCCTTTATTGGGAGAATGACCATAAATACGCAATGACTCAACCATTTTAAGTTTTTCCTGCGCATAAGCTAAAAGGGATCTCTCATGGGCATGAATCGTGCTACGACCTTTCTCTTGTATATAATCAATAGCCGCAGTTAATCCAATAGCTTCAACGATAGGAGGAGTGCCTGCTTCAAAACGGTAAGGAGGAGCATTATAAAAAACCTTATCGGTTGTTACCTCCTCGATCATTTCCCCTCCCCCTTGAAAAGGACGCATTTCTTCTAACCTATCTTCTTTACCATACAAAACACCAATACCAGTGGGTCCATAAAGCTTATGACCTGTAAAGACATACCAATCACAATTGAGATCTTGCACATCAACGGTTAAATGTACTGCTCCTTGAGAACCATCAACAAGAACCGGAATAGAATTTTGATGTGCTAGTTTAATAATCTCTTTAACAGGAGGCACAGTTCCTAATATATTGGACATATGCGTTATAGCAACAAGCCGCGTTTTTTCGCTTAAAGCCTTTTGGAAATCTTCAATGTGCAGAACACCATTTTCATCGACAGGAACAAAAATAAGTTTAACACCTTTTTGTTCACGGAGAAAATGCCAAGGAATAATATTTGAATGATGTTCCATGATCGTTAGAACAATCTCATCACCTTCCTTGAGTTTTGGCATCGCCCAACCATAAGCAACAGTATTAATAGCTTCTGTTGCATTTTTCGTAAAAACAATTTCTTCAGCTTTTTGAGCATTTAGAAAAACACGAACGGTTTCACGAGAATTTTCATAGGATTGTGTTGCTATATTGGCTAAAAAATACATTCCCCTATGCACATTAGCATAACTATAGTGATAATAATTATTCATTGCATTGAGTACTGACATTGGTTTTTGGGCAGAAGCACTACTATCAAGATATGCTAATCGCTTTCCATAAACTTGATGGTGCAAAATAGGAAAATCACGCCGAATTTCTTCGACATTATAAGTAAATGTTTGTACGTTATTTTCCATTTTTTCTACCTTAAACATTTTTTTCAAGCCATTTACTAATGATATTCTCCAAAACGATTTGAATATTATCTTGCTTGATGTCATCAATGAGCTCAGAGATAAATCCTTTAATCAAAAGTGCTCGCGCCGTTTTAAATGGGATACCACGTGTCATAAGATAAAAAAGATAATCATGATTAATATTAGCAACTGTTGCACCATGACCACATGCAACATCATCAGCAAAAATCTCCAGTTCAGGCTTTGCATTAAATTCTGCATCATCTGAAAGAATAAGGCTATTACAAGCCATGCGTGCATCTGTTTTTTGCGCTTTTTGAGAAACACGTATTATTCCTTGGAAAACACCAACAGCCTTATCTGTAACCACATTGCGTATAATTTCGGTTGATGTTGATTTTTCTTCCACGTGACGAACAGTCATTGTAAGATCACTATGTGTTTGTCCTGATAATAAATTTATGACGCGTAATTGAAAATCAGATTCTTCTCCCTGTAATTCAATATCGATTTCTTGGCGATTTAATTGACTCCCTATATTAATGACATAAAGTGATAACTTCGCTCTTTGATCAAGAACAGCACAAAATCGACCAAATTGTGTAGAATTAAAATCACGATTGCGAATGAGAATCCACGTAACATCACTATCAGCAGCAACATTTAATGAAAATATTGAACTGACAAAGGTATCTTTATCATTGCCAACCTGATGTTCAATAAACATAACTTGACTATTTTTATCAACTTTTATATCCGAAAAAATATGAGATTGTCCCCCCATTTGTATATTTTGTAATTCAATGGGGATATTTAACTTTGTATTTTCAGGGATGTGAAAAAGCCAACCATCTGTAACAAAAGCTGTATTTAACTGTCCAATAAAATCTTCATCAGAAATGTTTTGATTTATCTGTACAGAATTATCTTCTAATGCGTCTGAAAGGCGTTTTACTGCAATGTTGTCTACCTTTGACTCTATCGATGTTTTTCCATTGTTTATGGAGAAAACAGCACTTTCTGAAAGCAATGCATCAACCAATTGATTGTCTTGAACTTTTGAAAAATTGCTAATAGACTTCAGTAAGGTACGCAGATTGGTATAATGCCAACTTTCGATTTTACGGGAAGGAAGCCGTGTCGTTTGAAACTGCTCAATAGTTTTCTTGCGGATTTCCTGTACAGCTTTATCACCAGGTAAGTGGTTTACATACTGATTAAAATTACTGAGTATATTTTCTTCAACCGCTAACAAGTTTTGCTGTGCATTCATATTTAATAACCTCAAACCGCTTCCCTAATAAGATCAGCATACCCATTTTCCTCTAAATAAAGCGCTAAGGATTTATCACCGCTTTTGATAATTTGTCCTTTATAAAGAACATGTACCGTATCAGGAATAATATAATTAAGCAGCCGTTGATAATGGGTAATCACCAAAAATGAACGTTTTGAATCCCGAAGTTTATTAACACCATCTGCAACAATTTTTAGTGCATCAATATCTAAGCCAGAATCCGTTTCATCTAAAATGCAAAGTGTAGGTTCAAGAAGTGCCATTTGTAAAATTTCAGCGCGTTTTTTTTCTCCACCTGAAAAACCTACATTTAATGGACGCTTTAGCATATCCATATCTATTTCAAGTTTGGCTGAAACTTCTTTAACACATTTTATAAATTCAGGAATTTTAAGTTCTTCGTCACCTCGCGCTTTGCGTTGAGAATTCATCGCAACTTTTAAAAATTCCATTGTTGCTACCCCTGGTATTTCCATTGGATATTGAAATGCAAGAAAAACACCATATGCAGCACGTTCTGCTGGATCCATTTCTAAAAGTGATTGTCCATTATAGAGAATATCTCCTTCTGTTATTTCATAATCATCACGACCAGCAAGCAAATAAGATAAAGTTGATTTTCCGGCTCCATTTTGTCCCATGATAGCGGCAACTTCTCCATCTTGAACTGTCAAGTTTAAACCACGAATAATTTCTGTATCGGTTTCAGCAATACGGGCGTGCAAATTTTTGATCTCTAACATAATTTAATCCTGTTTTGGCTGTTTTTCAGATATCAATGCGTATTATTTTACCTTAGCATCCATCTACTTTTGTAATTACCATAGAGGTCATTTTTAGCATTATGTGCTACCGTTACAGCCTTTTTACATAAAGTCTTCTATTTATCTAATTAAATAAAATTATCCAACACTACCTTCAAGGCTAATACTAATAAGCTTTTGTGCTTCGACAGCAAATTCCATGGGAAGTTTTTGAATGACCTCTTTTACAAAACCATTTACAATTAATGCGATAGCTTCTTCTTCGGGAATTCCTCTTTGCATAACATAAAAAAGTTGGTCATCAGAAATTTTTGATGTTGTGGCTTCATGTTCAAACTGAGCTGTTGCATTTTTTGCTTCAATATAAGGAACTGTATGCGCACCACAATCATTCCCGATTAACAAACTATCACATTGCGTAAAGTTACGCGCATTTTGTGCTTTTCGATGCGCTGTGACTTGTCCTCGATACGTGTTATTTGAAAAACCTGCAGAAATACCTTTGGAAATAATGCGACTGGAAGTATTTTTTCCCAAATGAATCATTTTTGTACCGGAATCAATTTGTTGATAACCGTTTGCAACGGCAATAGAATAAAATTCTCCACGCGCATTATTACCACGGAGTAAGCAGGATGGATATTTCCAAGTAATCGCAGAACCAGTCTCAACTTGTGTCCATGAAATTTTAGAGCTATCACCTCGACAATCTCCACGCTTCGTCACAAAATTATAAATACCGCCCTTTCCATCTTTATCGCCAGGATACCAGTTTTGTACTGTAGAATATTTAATCTCTGCATTTTCAAGGGCAATAAGCTCAACAACAGCAGCATGAAGTTGGTTTTCATCACGTTGGGGTGCTGTACACCCTTCAAGATAAGAAACATAGGAATCTTCAGCGGCGATAATCAATGTTCGTTCAAATTGGCCAGTGTTGCGTTCATTAATCCTAAAATAAGTTGAAAGCTCCATAGGACAACGAACCCCTTTAGGAATATAAACAAATGAACCATCTGTAAAGACAGCTGCATTTAAGGCCGCATAATAATTATCACTTATAGGTACAACTGTTCCTAAATATTCTTTAATAAGCTCAGAATGTTCAATAATCGCCTCTGAAATAGAACAAAAAATCACACCAGCACGTGCCAGCTCTTTTTTGAATGTTGTTACAACAGAAACAGAATCAAAGACTGCATCAACAGCCACCTGCCCCGATACAGACATACTGTCATCAAAAGTGGAGGGATCAGACTGTTTTCTTACTCCTGCCAAAATCTCTTGTTCTTTAAGGGGAATGCCAAGTTTTTCGTACGTTGCTAATAACTCAGGATCCACTTCATCCAAAGATTTTGGTCCTGTATGATTTTTTGGAGCAGCATAATAATAAAGCTCCTGAAAATCAATTTTAGGATATTCAAGACGCGCCCAATGAGGCTCTTGCATTGTCAGCCAACGGCGGTAAGCTTTTAAGCGCCATGTTAGCATCCATTCAGGCTCATTTTTTTTAGCGGAAATAAATTTGATAATATCCTCATTTAAGCCTTTTGGAGCTTTATCGGTTTCAATATTGGTTTCAAAACCATATTTATATTGGTCAACATCTATTTCACGTACTTGGCGTATCGTTTCTTGTACTGCCGGCATAAATTTTCTCCATTTTTTGGCGTCAAAAACCGGTAACTAAAGTCTTGTTTTTTACAAGATTAAAGTAAGCAAGTTATCTCCTAGGCTATAGGTAAAGCGCAAAAATTTCAATCAAACTTATTTTATTTTTAAAATAATTCTAATTTTTATAACTTTCTGATGATAAATCTTCCCCTTTTTTCCTGCTTATAATTTGAGAAAAAAACGACAGAAAATCATCAATATCTTCAGAAGTTGTGCCACGCCCTAGCGAAATGCGAATGGCACCATTTGGAACATGATACCCCATTGCCTCCAACACTTTGCTTTGTTTTACTTTTCCCGAAGAACAGGCAGAGCCGGATGATAAAGAAAACCCTTCTAAATCAAAAGCAATTTGCATCGTTTCAGCTTTTATATTTTTCACGGTAAAGTAAGTTGTATTTGGCAAACGTTGAACTCTTTTGCCAAAAATCTCAACATTTTTACTTATTTTTTGTAGTCCAGCTTCTAATTTATTGCGTAAATATATTAACTGTTTTATTTCCTCCTGTGTGAAGCAATCAGTCATTGCTGCCCCAAAAGCAGCAATAAGGGGCAATGCTTCTGTTCCTCCACGGAGACCTTTTTCTTGTCCTCCTCCAATAATAAGAGGGTGTGGCATGAGAAGATTACCACATGAAACAAAAGCACCAATTCCTTTAGGACCGCCAATTTTATGGGCAGACAGTATAAAAAAGTCTCCTCCTAACTGATGAATATCCACAAAATTTTTATCTACATATTGTGTCAAATCAACTATAAGAGTGCCTCCTAAATCCCGAACAATAGCGGCGATTTCTGTTAACGGTTGAATAACACCCGTTTCACTATTTGCAGCTTGAATAGCAACAAGAGGTAAACCTTTTGTTTTATCGTGAACCGTTAAGAGTGATGTTAATTTATCTTGTTGTATGAGCCCATCTTGATCAACATCAATGACGCTTATCAATTCTTTAGAAAAACGTCCTCCCTCTGCAACAGAGGGATGTTCAGTCGCTCCAAGGTAAAGATGAGAAAATTTAACTTTTGCTTTCCCCATATTGTAAAAAGGTGTTAACAAAGTCATTGCGGCTTCACTCGCACCAGAGGTAAATACCACGTGATCTGGATCTGTTTTAAGATTTTCAGCGATTTGCCGACGGGACTTTTGCAACAAAGTTTTAGCGGCACGCCCTTCCTTATGAACCGATGATGGATTACCAAATATCTCTAAAGATTCCAGTAACGCTATCCGTGCCACTTTTTTGAGCGGTGTTGTTGCGTTATGATCAAAATATCGGCGTTTTATAACCATTTTACATCGCAATCATTAATCTTATGAATTGATTGAAAAAATAGCGCATTTTTCTTGAAAAGTGCACTAAAAAAAGAATATCTAATAATTATTTAAGAGATTCTATGGTAAAAGTCGACCAGGGTCAAAGAGAGCCTTTTATTGCATTAAGGAGCATTTTATGCCAGAAATTATTTTTAACGGTCCCGCGGGTCGGCTCGAAGGGCGTTATCAACCTTCACAACAAAAAAATGCACCCATTGCGATCATTTTGCATCCTCATCCCCAATTTGGTGGAACTATGAATCATAAAATTGTCTATGACCTCTTTTATATGTTCCAACAACGTGGCTTTACAACTTTACGTTTTAACTTTCGTGGTATTGGTCGTAGTCAGGGTGAATTTGATTATGGAATAGGAGAACTTTCAGATGCTGCTGCTGCTCTCGATTGGGTGCAGACACAACATCCAGACTCTAAAAATTGTTGGGTAGCAGGATACTCATTTGGAGCATGGATTGGTATGCAGCTTTTAATGCGCCGACCGGAAATTGAGGGATTTATCTCAGTTGCCCCTCAGCCTAATGTTTATGACTTTTCATTTCTTGCACCTTGTCCCTCTTCTGGACTTATCATTCATGGCGGTATCGATAAAGTTGCCCCTCCAAAAGATGTTCAAATACTTGTCGATAAATTAAAAACACAAAAAGGTATCATCATTACACAAGAAATATTGGAAGAGGCTAATCACTTTTTCAGTGGATGTCATGAAAAACTTATTGAACGATGTGCCCACTATTTGGATAACCATATCTCCAATGAACTTCTCGCTCCTCCTCCTGAAATACTTTCACTAACTTAGGAAAATACGATAGATTTATAAAAAATTAGCAAAAATCGTCTCTGATCATAACAAAGTAATTTTTTTAGTCTGCATTTAAAATTTTTCTAAATTTTATTTCAGGATAGAAATGAGAATAACAGAACACCTTTTTTCTATTACTAAGAAGTTTCTTTTTTAGCGTAAAAAGGAAATAATACCTGTATTATTATCTTTATACTACCAATATGTCTCTTTCTCTTGTGAGGTGTGCGTCAGTTATGATAGATAACGCATTAATAATTCGTTATATAATCGCCTATTATATACAATAAATGCACTCTTAAATTAGGAAATTAAATCTGTGTTTGCCTTTAAATCTGATTTTTTACACATTATGAGCGAACGTGGTTTTATCCACCAAATTTCAGATGAAAAAGGCTTAGATGATCTTTTTTCAAAAGAAACTGTAAGCGCTTATACTGGATTTGACCCAACAGCATCGAGTTTACATGCTGGAAGTCTTCTTCAGATTATGATGCTTTATTGGTTACAAAAAACGGGTCATCGCCCCATTGCTTTAATGGGTGGAGGAACCGGATTGATTGGTGATCCTTCTTTCAAAGACGAAGCGCGACGCCTTCTGACACAAGATGATATTGCTGCAAATATTGATGGTATTAAAAAGGTATTTGCTAACTATTTGACATTCGGTGACCGAGAAACCGATGCTTGTATTGTGAATAATGCTGAATGGTTATGCAATTTAAACTACTTAGAATTTTTGCGTGATGTAGGAAAGCATTTTTCTGTCAACCGTATGTTGTCATTTGATTCTGTCAGACTCAGACTTGAGCGTGAGCACTCTTTGTCATTCTTAGAGTTTAATTATATGATTCTGCAAGCTTATGACTTTGTTGAACTTTATAAACGTTATGGGTTGCGTATGCAAATGGGGGGCTCTGATCAGTGGGGCAACATTATTAACGGAATCGAATTAGGACATCGTTTAGGAACACCGCAATTATATGCGTTAACATCACCATTGCTGACAACCTCTTCCGGTGCCAAAATGGGTAAATCATTGAATGGGGCTGTATGGCTAAATGCGGATAAACTTTCACCTTATCAATTTTGGCAATACTGGCGCAATACAGAAGATGCTGATGTAACACGATTTCTAAAGCTCTATACTCCATTGCCGATGGATGAGATTCTTAAACTTTCTCTATTACAAGGAACTGAAATTAACGAAGCAAAAAAAATTCTTGCAACAGAAATTACAGCAATGTTGCATGGACGTGTTCTTGCTGATGCAGCAGCAGAAACGGCTCGCAAGACGTTTGAAGAAAAAACTCTGGGAGAAAATCTTCCAACTGTTGAAATTAATGCCTCAGAATTAAAAAAAGGTGTTGGATTGCTCACTCTTTTAGTACAAGCAGGACTCGCTAGATCGAATAGTGAGGCACGCCGACACGTTCAAGGTGGAGGTGTCCGTGTAAATGATCAAATTATTGAGGATGAAACACATCTTATTATTGAAAGGGATGTCAGTGCAGAAGGAACCATTAAACTTTCTTTTGGTAAGAAAAAACATGTTGTGATGAAACCAGTATAATCTTTTGCTGTTTTGTTTATGTTGTTCACGTCGAGCTTGTTCTTTCAATTCAATCGTTGTGATAGGGCGAATTTTGTTAGGGAAATAAAAGTCTCTTCAAAACGATAAAATTCTAGAGAGTTGAATAGTTCTTTTCTTCTGTGTACTCTGATATTTTATACCTGTTACACAAAAAAGAAAGATGAAAACAATGACAAGACCAATGAAAGGTGCTCTTGCTCCTGATTTTACTTTGCCGCGCGATGGAGGAGAGACAGTGTGTCTTTCTGACTTTAAAGGAAAGCCTGTTGTTTTATATTTTTATCCAAAAGATGACACCAGTGGTTGCACAAGTGAAGCACTTGATTTCACAAAATTAAAGATGAAATTTGATGAAATCGGTGTTGCTGTTATTGGAATCTCTCCAGATAATGTAAAAAAACATGATAAATTTAAAATAAAACATGAACTTGATGTCATCTTGGTTTCTGATGAAGAAAAAACGACCCTCGAAGCTTATGGTGTTTGGGTTGAGAAAAGCATGTATGGACGCAAATATATGGGAGTTGAACGGAGCACTTTTTTAATTGATGCAAATGGAATAATAGTAGAAGAATGGCGCAAAGTAAGCGTATCTGGGCATGCTGAAAATGTTTTAGCTACTGCAACACTTTTATATCATAATGGTAACTTGTAAATTGAGTGTTTGATTTACCTTCAAAAGCAAAAGTTATTCTCCCTAATTGATTTTAGTTTTTCAACGGATTCAATTTTTACAATATATTGATTTATAAGGATAATGAATTGTTTTACATTTATATTAGTCCCCCGAATATCGCAAAATTTTCTGATTTCAGATTCTTCCTATCACTTGCAATATCATAAGCAGAATTAGCGTGTGAGAAAAAGTTGAAGAAAGGAACAAGAAAATCCCCCTTTAAACCTTTAAAGTATCAAAGGCTATATAACATCACAGCATCCATAAAACGAACAGCTTAAGAAAAAATCTACATGGCTTGAAGGAAGGATATGTAATTAACGAATATCCTCAGTTTTTTTGTCTTGTCCATAAATGCGCCGTGCGAGTGCTGCCTCTATAAATGCATCTAAATTACCATTAAGTACGGATTGTGGATCCGTATTTTCAATTCCTGTACGCAAATCTTTGACAAGCTGATAGGGTTGAAGAACATAAGATCTAATTTGATGTCCCCATCCGATTTCTGTTTTAGAAGATTCAGCAGCATTGGTTTCTTCTTCTCTTTTTTTAAGCTCTTCTTCATAAAGCCGTGCACGCAACATCGACCAAGCCGTAGCGCGATTTTTATGTTGAGAACGCTCTGTTTGACATTGAACAACAATACCCGTTTTTATATGTGTGATGCGAACAGCAGAATCTGTTGTGTTAACATGTTGTCCTCCTGCTCCAGATGCACGATATGTATCAATACGCACATCTGCCTCTGAAACATCAACTTCAATATTGTCATCAATAACTGGATAGACCCAAATGCTCGCAAAAGAAGTATGGCGCTTTGCATTCGAATCAAATGGAGAAATCCGTACTAAGCGATGAACGCCTGATTCTGTTTTTAACATTCCATAAGCATTATGCCCTTTTACAAGAATAGTCGCTGACTTTATTCCTGCTTCTTCTCCATCATGAATTTCTAAAATTTCAACCTTCATTTCATGCTGTTCAGCCCATCGCATATACATACGTAAGAGCATAGAAGCCCAATCTTGGCTTTCTGTTCCCCCTGCTCCAGCATGAACTTCTAAATAGGTATCATTCGGATCTGCCTCTCCTGAAAGAAGTACGTCAATTTGCCTTTTATCTATCTCATTTTTAAGATTACGTATTGATCTTTCTGCATCAGCGATAATTTCCACATCACTTTCTTCTTCGCCCATCGCAATAAGCTCAATGCATTCTTCAAGTGTTTTTGTAAATGATAAAAGACCATTGATTGAATCATCAAGACGTTGACGCTCACGCATCATATCCTGTGCTCGTTGTGCATCATCCCATAATGATGGATCTTCCGCTTTTTGATTAAGATATTCAAGACGCTTTAGTGATTGATCCCAGTCAAAGATGCCCCCTTAGCAATTGTATTGCTTTCTGGATTTCATCAACTAATGTTTCTATTTCTGCTCGCATAATTTAACACCGTATTTTTAAAAACTCTTTTTGGTTGTGTCTCTTAGCATTTTATACAAATTTAATAGCTGCTATCAGAAAATGGTACAGTTCTATCACTCTATTTATAGAACCGACATTGTAAAAAAGAGATAAAAACCATGACTCATGGCAAAAGGAGATTTTGTCGATTAATACAGCCCACCTGTCCCACTTTCAAGTGCTTTGTTGACTTGTGGAGAAGTCGTTACTGCAGGAACACCTTCTTGAAAAGAATTTGTACTCCCAATAACTTGATATATATCAGCAGGCCCAGTCCCTGGTTTAAATGCTTCTATAATGACATCTTGATCTCCTCTTTCGGCAAGCATTCCTGTTTTCCGATTAATTGGCATTAAAATCATACCTTTTGGCATCTTAAAGGGAACATCTGGCTTCCCTTTAAGAGCATCTGCCATAAAATCACCAAAAATAGGTGCAGCTAATGAACTTCCTGTTCCATTATATCCTAACGGAGCTGGTTGATCATAACCGACAAAAATACCAACGACAATGTCAGGAGTAAATCCCATAAACCAGACATCCTTAGAGTCATTGGTTGTTCCTGTTTTAGCGGCAATATGTCGATTAAGATAACGTAAACGTGCCGCAGTACCACGCTGAACAACCCCTTCCATCATCGATGTAATTTGATAAGCCGTCATAGGGTCAAGAACTTGATCTCGCTCATCAATCAATGTGGGTTCACTTTGATTATTCCATGAATTCGTATTACAATTTTCGCAAATACGATCATCATGACGATAAATTGTCTTCCCATAACGATCTTGAATTCTGTCTATCAGAGAAGGTTTAATAGAGCGTCCGCCATTGGCAATAACGGAATAAGCTGTAACCATTCGTAATACTGTTGTTTCGCCAGCCCCTAAAGCCATGGGAAGATAAGGCTGCAATTTATCTACGATCCCAAAGCGTTCTGCATATTCAGCGACAAGAGGCATTCCCATATCATTGGCAAGCCGTATTGTCATAAGATTACGAGAACGCTCAATACCATAACGCAACGTTGAAGGTCCTGCAAAGGTACCCCCATAATTTTTGGGTTGCCAAACTTCACCATTATATTGACGAACTTCAATGGGGCCATCTAAAACAACGGATGCTGGTGTATATCCGTTGTCAAGAGCTGCTGCATAAACAAAAGGCTTAAAAGCAGACCCCGGTTGGCGATAAGCTTGGGTTGCACGATTGAATTCAGATGCGGCAAAAGAAAATCCTCCCACCATAGCAAGAACGCGCCCTGTATGAGGTTCCATAGCAACAATTGCACCTTCAACCTTTGGAATTTGTTGTAAACGATAAGTGTTGTTTGTATTGGATAGTTTTTCAACAAAAATGACATCCCCAACTTGCAGAACATGAGATAAGCTCTGAACAGTTTTTCGATAACCATTTTCTTTTACAACATGGAGTGCCCATTTTGAATCAGCTTCAGATAAAACAGCAATTTCCCGTTTTTTTGATAATATACCTGAAGCTTCGCGCTGTGGCTGTAAACCAATCTCTACTTTATTGAGATTAGTAGAAAGAACAACAGCTAAACGCCATTCAGGAACATCACTTAGCCCTGTGATATCTGCAAGTTCTGTCCCCCAATCACCTTTCTCATCAATATGCGCATAAGCTCCACGCCATCCTTGCGCATGATCAAATCTAATTAATCCATCGTGCAAAGCACGTCGCGCAATAAGTTGTAAATGCGGATCAAGCGTTGTACGAATGGAAAGCCCACCTTCATAAAGTGTTTTAGCCCCATAGCGATGTATTAAACGACGCCGTACTTCTTCAGTAAAATAATCAGCCGCAAAAACATAGCTATCACTCCCACGTATTGTCGCTCCTAAAGGTTTAGCTTTCGCTTTTTCACCTTGTTCACGCGTTACATATCCATTTGCAATCATCCGGTCTATAACCCAATTACGCCGATCAATAGCACGTTGTGTATTCTTAAATGGATCATAATTTGCTGGTCCTTTTGGAAGAGCAGCCAAATAAGCACATTGTTCTAGCGTCAGGTCATTGACGGATTTATTGAAATAGGTCAATGAAGCAGCAGCTATGCCATAAGTGCCACGACCCAGATAAATTTCATTGAGATAAAGTTCGAGAATATGATCTTTTGAATAAGTTTTCTCAATACGCATTGCTAAAATAGCTTCCTTAAATTTACGTTCTAACGTTGTTTCTGAACTTAAAAGGAAGTTTTTAGCGACTTGTTGCGTTATAGTTGATGCCCCCTCTGGACGTCTTCCAGAACCAATATTACGAATATTATTGATCAAAGCTCGAGAAAGTCCTTCAGGATCTAAACCAAAATGATGATAAAAGTTTTTGTCTTCAGCCGAAATGAAAGCATTTATAACAAGCTTTGGTATTGATTGAATCGGTAAATAGAGGCGATGTTTTGTTGCAAACTCTGCCATAAGACGGCCATCAGAAGCATGGACACGGGTCATTACCGGCGGCTCATAAAGTGAAAGAACTTCATAATCAGGGAGTGCATTTGCTTGACCACTGGTCATAACACCCCACGTTATTGCACCATAAAGTCCAATAGCAATAAAAAAACGAAGAAGATATCTTAAAAAAATCATCATAAAAACGGCTATCGCTTTCTTAAGAATTAATTAAAGAAAAAATACGTTACTTCAAACACACCAAGTGGATATCACCACAAGATTGAGATCAAGAGAAATTGTTTTCTATCTTTTATTTATACCAGGGTACACTAGAAGCCCATATTGATACTCTATTTTCTCATAAATTTAAAGAGGCTGTATCATTTTCTGCCTATAATCAGCAAATTGACGAATAGAATGAGCAATAGAGGCTGCCATTTGTTTTCTCCAATGAGGATCATTTAATAACTTTTCATCCTCTTTATTGGATAAATAACCTATCTCTATCAAGACTGAGGGTATATCTGAAGCTCTTAAAACTTGAAAATTAGCATACCGATGTGGGTTATTAATCAAGTTAATATGATTCTTTGATAAACTTGAAATAACACTATTTGCAAAATTAACCGAAAATGTATGTGTTTCACGTCGTGTAAGATCCATCAAAATATCTGTAACTTCGAGCGTTTCATCTGCAGGCAAACCATCAAGCAAATCAACTTTATTTTCATTTTCAGCTAAAGATTTTGCAATGGCATCAGAGGCTTTATCTGATATGGTATACACTGTGGCACCGCGAAGAGAATGTAGATCAATCGTATCTGCGTGAATAGATATAAAAAGATCAGCATCAAACTCTTGCGCTTTTTTAACTCTTTCACTTAGTCTTAAAAAAATATTGGAATCTCGTGTTAAAGCAACGGTAATATGAGAATCCTTTTGTAATTCGTCTCGCAATGCACGCGCAAAGTCTAAAGTCACATCTTTTTCTAAAATTCCAGTAACACCCCGTGCACCGCCATCAATACCACCATGACCAGGATCAAGAACAACACGGAAATTATATGCTGGCATTAACTGTGTTTTTGTATCAAAATTGCTTCTTTGCTGTTTTTTTAATATCTCATCAAATTTTTCTTGTGTACTTTTACGAATATCAATCAGCAACTGCCATAAACCATTATTTAATTTTTTTACGACATTTTTTTCAACCACAAAAGCCGTTTTACTTGTCAAAATAATGCGTGAAGTCTGTATGTCAGAGAAAGCATAACGCACATCTGAAAGCATAACGGATAATGTATTCCGTTTCTTTAAAGGCGTATTTTGCATCGAAAAGTCAATTGTAGGTAAATTGATAACCAAACGTGCGGGCCTGTCAAAAATCTGTAAACGAACATTTGGTTTTGAATTAAAAACCGCAATAATACGCGTATGAATACTATCACCAATGGTTCGAAAATTAATAAGTCTCAGAGGATCTGCGGCTTGAACACTAGTTTGGAGTAGCAAAAAAGATAATAAAAAGTATGTGACGAGCACAATAACATCCCCATAAGCTGTTTTCAGCTTTTTGGTAAAAAAAACTCTTATCATAAGTAAAATACTCTACATTACCTTTGTAATAATTTATCTTGGTTACATAAAACGATACACCAATTTATTATCTATTTTTCAATAAAAGCTAAATAAACACCTCAAAACGAAATTAAGGTCATAAAGATATTATAATTATACATGATTTACATTGTTACTTGCCAAACGCATGATATCAACATAAAAGAATATTTATGCTTCCTAGCTGATAATAGTCATCTAAATTATCTGTAACTCATATTAAGTTGTCTTTAGAAGTTTTTTGTCTATTATGCGTTGAGACTTTTTTATGGATGAAAAATTTCTATGTTGTAACATTAGGATTGCATTACTTAAGATTCGTTGGTTCGGATATCCGAACTGTTTTAAAGATTATTTTACCGGAGACTTTTAAGAAAATATGAGTCATAAAAAACAGATGGAAATAATGATGAGAAATGGTGTAAATGCAGTCATGCCTTTGCACGTGGTGTTTCGTCCTGTTTTTCTGGTACCTCCCTTTTATGGCAGACAGCCTTTTATGTTTACGAATAGTTATGGCATTCGTTTGAATAAAATTGTGCATGTCGCCTTCAGGATATTAACTTATGTCAAACAAAATGCTTATAGATGCCTCCCATCCGGAGGAAACACGTGTTGTTGTTGTTCACGGCAACAAAATTGAAGAACTTGATTTTGAATCAGAACATAGAAAACAGCTCAAGGGGAATATTTATCTCGCACGTATTACGCGTGTAGAACCGTCTCTCCAAGCGGCTTTTGTTGAATATGGTGGAAACCGACATGGTTTTTTAACATTTTCTGAAATTCATCCTGATTATTATCAAATTCCTATTGCTGATCGCCTTGCTCTTCTTGAAGAAGAAGAAAAAGAAGCTGTAGGAGAAAATTCTGTAGATACCTTTACGGAAGAAGCAACTAAAAATAAAAAACGCTCCAGAAGAACAAAAAAAAGTGAAAAAAACAATATTATAGCAGCCGATATTGAAAATGATATCACATCTGAAGCGATAATAATTGATAATACAGAAGAAGCATTAAATGCCAATATCTCTTATGATGAGATTGAAATGGTCGGTGCTGAGGACATCCGTGAAGAGCTCCCGATTTATCAAAGAAAACAAGGGCGCCAGTATAAAATTCAAGAAGTCATTAAACGACGTCAAATTTTGTTGGTACAAGTTATCAAAGAAGAGCGTGGTAATAAAGGTGCTGCCCTTACAACATATCTATCTCTAGCTGGTCGTTACTCTGTTCTAATGCCCAACACAGCACGTGGTGGTGGTATTTCACGAAAAATTACGAACGTACAAGACCGTAAGCGTCTTAAAGAAATCGTAAAAGAATTAGCCGTTCCAAAAGGTATGGGCGTTATCTTACGAACCGCTGGTGCCAATAGAACAAAAGCTGAAATTAAACGTGATTATGAATATCTTATGCGGTTATGGGATACTATTCGCACTTTGACACTCGAGTCAACGGCGCCATGCCTTGTCCATGAAGAAAGCAATCTCATCAAGCGTTCTATACGAGATCTTTATAATAAGAACATTAGTGAAATTCTTGTCTCTGGAGACCAAGGATATCGTGAAGCGAAAGACTTTATGCGTATGCTCATGCCAAGTCATGCAAAAGTTGTGCAACCTTACCGTGACCCTACGCCCATTTTTGCAAGAAATAATATTGAAATTCAACTTGATAAAATGTTGCAACCACAGGTTTCTTTAAAATCTGGTGGTTATCTTGTTATTAATCAAACAGAAGCACTTGTTGCTATTGACGTAAATTCTGGCCGCTCTACGAAAGAATTCTCTGTCGAAAAGACAGCCTTACAAACTAACCTTGAAGCTGCTGAAGAAGTAGCGCGGCAATTACGCTTGCGTGACCTTGCTGGTTTAATTGTGATTGATTTTATTGATATGCTTGAAGAACGCAATGTGAAGCTGGTCGAAAAAAAATTAAAAGATTGTTTAAAAAACGATCGTGCTCGTATTCAAGTAGGTCATATTTCACACTTCGGCCTTTTAGAAATGAGTCGTCAACGTATTCGCATATCGGTTTTAGAAAGTACGACACAGCCCTGCCCACATTGCGCAGGAACAGGAAATATACGTTCTGAATCATCAATTGCGTTACATGTCATGCGCTCAATTGAAGAATATCTTCTTCATAATTCGCAACATAATATTATCGTGCGCACCCCCGTAGCAACAGCGCTTTATGTATTAAATCATAAACGCAATATTCTTGTTAATTTAGAAGCTCGCTTTAAACTTAATATTAGTATTGAAGCAGATGATAGTATTGGAACACAACATCTTGTTATTTCTAAAGGCTCAATAGCAGAGAGAATTTCTCAATCTTCATTGGAAGATGACAATAAGCAAGAAATTGAAGATTCTGTTTTCATAAAAAGTGAATCTATTGAAAATCCTTCTCCCATTGAAACAAACCAAAAGCGTCGGCGCAAAAATCGTCACGGTGAAATTACTGATCATTCTCTCTCCAACGTTCATAAAAAAGAAGATACCTTAAATGATGATTCTTATCGTCGAGGACGTCGTCGAGGACGTCGTGGTGGTCGACGCAATCAAGATAATAATTTTCATCAGATTCGCGTTCCTTATGCAGAACCAGTAGGAGATTTTGCTAAGCAAGCTTTAGCAGAAATTAAAGCAGCGCATCGCAAACGTCGTGTTTCACCTGTTAAATCTTTTGAACTTGAAGAAACAAAAAATAATACACAAGCTCTAGATATACAACAACAGAGTGAATCTGAAAAAAATGATACAAGTATTAAACCTAAAAAACGTAAAACACGTTCTTCAAAAGTAGTAGAAAATCAACTTTCTTTAGAGAATGATCAAAATATTGCAGAACAAAAATCTCTTGAAAAAAAACCTACAACCAGTCCGGTGCGTAAAACTAAAACAAAAAAAGCAGACAAAGCTATTCATGAGGTAGAAGATAAAGCTCTTGAAAAGAGTAAAAAATCAACACGTGGAACACGTAAAAAATCATCTTCTAAAGAGACAACGCAAATACAAAAAATATTAGAGCAAAAAACTGTAATCGAGATGGAGAAAGTTATCGAAACCTCTCCTTCCCAAATTGAAGAAACAATTAATCAACCCGTTGTTATTTCATCAACGCCTAATGATTCTTCCAAAACTGAACGTATTGGTTGGTGGAAACGCAGAATTCTTTCGAAAAATTAAGGATTAAAAAAACCGCCACAGAAAACTGTGGCGGTTCAAATAAACAATTATAGAAAACGTTTTGACCAACTTTTATGGTGTGGTTTTATTACTTTTGTTTCGCTTTTTCTTGCTCAGCCCGCATACGCTCTTCAATTTCTTTTTGCTTTGATTGAATAGCTTGCTGCAGCTTTATTTGTTCTTGTTGGAAATCTTTTTCCTCCATACCAGGACCGGTATAGGCTGCTGTAAACCCATTAAGAGAAAATTCAATAGGATTAGCTGAACCACGAAAATTAACTGTGGTTACAACCATTTTTGTTCCACTTTTCATAGCTGCTATAAGCTTATCATCTAAGACATCATTAGCAATACAACTTGGTCCATTACAAATAATATAAGGAATTTTTTTAGAGAACTCGTCACCAATTTTAATGTGAACACCTTCTGGCAAAAAACGACCTGTAGGTACTTGAATACCTATACGTTTCTCATTTTGCTTCCCTTTTATTTCAACAAGATTAAAAGCCGTTAAAGGTTGTCCCGTATTCGATAATACAGTATTCATTGTATTACAAATATCAACATCATGCTGCTTACTGCAAACTTTGTACCAACCTTGTGATAAAGTTTGCGCATTTGCAGAAATACCAGCTATAAGAAAAAGGGTAGCGGCTCCAACTAATACTGAAACAGCAGAATAAACATTTTTATGCGACATGATTAAGTTAATCCTTTCAACGCGCTCTTAAGTAACTTCAAAAAAATATTAAATATAATTCCAACTTAATTTATTAAATTATAATGAAATAACAATTAATTTTACTATTTTTACTTCAATATAAAAAAAAAAGTCAAATTTAGAGAAAAAATACGACGAGCCATTCTAATTTTTATACACTCATATCATTTCCCCTCTTCAACACATTGGTATTTGATGCAATCTATCCATAAAACACCTCTGTGCATTTAAACTAAGATTACACAAACGAATCAATATTGCAATATTAATTAAAATAAACTCTGATACTACTCTAAAAAACTTACTAATTAAAATTTTTACATTTATTACTCTTCATGTTAAGCTTATAGAACCTTTGCAACAGGTGTTGCAATGCATGAAGCTCTAAAATATCAGATAAATTTTACTGTTTTCCTTGTGTGCCTTGTGTGATACACAAAAACAAAATCATCTACGATATTATTGAAACATTTAATGAATTAAAACCACTGATTGTCTAAAATTTCTGCATAATTGTAAGAGAGCTTTTTGCTAATGAACAATTTTCTGCCCTTGTTTACAAAATAATAGTGATACGCTTTTGTAATAAAAATTTTATATTCCATAGCGTTTAACTAAACAGTTTAGTTTAAAAATACGCTACTAAAGAAGTGCTTTTTTCTTAATTAAACAACACATTTTCTTAGAGAGAAAATCTATAACTGCTGAAAATATTTTATTTATAAAAAACTTTCTTAAAATATAATAACATATTAATTTATAATAATAATTTATCTTTTTTCTATTTCTATATTGTATGAAAGATCCTAATAGCGCAAACCTCTCTTATGTTGAATCAATAAAATTTATCCACTTGTACATCACAAGCGGAGTTAGTTTTATAGATAAACTACTGAACAAAGGAAACCCTCCCTATGAATCATCTCACGTGCCTAAAGCCATAATAAATTTATGCTCATATATTAAACATCTATTATTGCACTTCTGTACAAATATCATCTCTCAGTTTTATAACGTGAATAAAAAATATAGCTTTTATCAATTTCTTTTAAGTTATTTCTTAAATAAAAGAATCTACTAAAATGATAAATTCTTTTCATCTTTCATAATATCAAAGATATAAATCGTTAATGATTTAAGTTTTAAGAAAAAATGAATTCAAAGTATCATTTTGTTTCCCTATATAACACAATTTAGAGCTATAAAATATTTCTCTTATCGTATTAATGAAACAATATTTATGATATGAGATGTATCGTCATTAAAATAATTAAACAGATAAAAATAAAAAACTACAAGCACAAAAAATTATGCATAAAAAGAAAACATAAAAAAGATATATGATTTTATTATTTAATATATATATTAAATCTTATATGATAAGAACAATAGATAATATCTTATGTGCATAAAATTACTTTATTATAAATAATAATTAAAAACAAAAAATTAAAATATATTTTAACTATTATTTAGTATATAATCTTAATTTCTCTGTATTTATATGAGTAAATTTTTAATTGAATAATTCTTCAACATGAAAACGTATACGATCTATAATATTCTTTTTCTTGTTTGGAAGCATTATATTATGTACTTCTTTAATGGTATTACAAAGCTTAGGTGCACTTTTTACAAACCAATTATCTTCTGTAAGACTATTTTTTATATCGTCAAATATTTGTTTTTCATAACTATAAGAGCCATCTGTTAATAATTCTTTAATATCCCTGACTAAACTAGGACTTATTGAATTATTTGCGCCTTTAGCCCAACTAAAATCTTTATCTTTCCAATCAAAATCTTTGCGCAAAATAGCACCTATATCACTTTGCAATATATCCGCTAACGTATTGCAAGCAATAATAAATATGAGATAATTTTTCATTATCTCATCATCACCTCCACTTTTCTCATTCATTCCCCATTCATTAAACGTTTGAGTTTTTTTAAATAATCTTTTGCTTTAATCAACTTTTCTTCATACTCCCCTACTTCATACTCTCTCGCTATATGTATTCTAGAGATAATTTTTTGTTTTTTTTCAGCTAGATCCTGTAATTTCGAACCAAGATTATAATATTCATCCTTCAGAGTTTTCAGTTTTTTATATAACTTATTCCGTTCCTGTAAACGCTCATAGTATTCTGCTTTAGAAATATTTTTTTCCCAAATATCCAAATGAGATATACTTTCTTCAATAAATTGTATGCTCTCTTTAATATTCTTTCTTTTGTTTTTTAAATGTTGGTATTGTTCATCAGAAGATAACTCAGCATAAGCGTTTTTTACGCCATATATTAAAGTGAGTAACAAAAAAACGATAGTTAGACACTTTTGTAATGAAGAAAGCATGCTATCTTTACCTAAATTTTTTTTCTAAAAAATTTACAGGAGCTTATTAGCTTATTATATGCAAGTGCTATTTAATGCGGTTAAACCGTCTAATCTATTTTCTTCATTATATCAATACGTATATAATAAAAACTAAATAAATATATAAAGGGTTCTTTATTATAAACTTAAATTTTATTCAGAATGATTTTATAAAAATGAGTAACAGTTCTGAAACAATAAAGAAATTTTTTAAACAGAATGTTGTTCTGCCATTTCGACAAGCTGTGTCATAATATTCGCTGCTCCAACAAGCCTTTCATCCGCTGAGGACCAATCACGAATAAGAGCAATACTTTGATCTGGTCGAATTTTTGCCATTGAACCTTGTTTTCCCACCCACTGAACAAGAGCAACACTATTTGCGAAATAGTTATTACGAAACTGTATGACAATCCCCTTTGGTCCAACATCTAATTTCTCTACATGTGCTTTTCGACACAATGTTTTGATATAAAAGACTTTAAGAAGGTGTTGAACCTCAAGGGGTAAAGGACCAAAGCGATCAATTAACTCCGCTGCAAATTCATCAATTTGTTCTAAATCATCAAGTTCTGTTAAACGACGATAAAGTCCCATACGTAACGATAAGTCAGGCACGAAACTTTCTGGTATCATCACTGTTGTACCAAGGGAAATTTGAGGTGACCATTGCTTATCTTCATTTAGCTCTCCATCTTTTAATTCAGCAACAGCTTCTTCAAGCATTTTTTGATAGAGTTCAAATCCAACTTCTTTGATATGCCCCGATTGCTCTTCACCTAAAAAATTGCCTGAACCGCGGATATCCATGTCATGGCTTGCCAATTGAAAACCGGCCCCTAAGGTGTCAAGAGATTGTAACACTTTAAGACGGCGATCAGCAGCAATTGTTAAAACTTTACCAGCAGGAAATGTAAAGAGAGCATACGCACGTTGTTTTGAACGTCCTACCCTACCACGTAACTGATAAAGGGCAGAAAGACCAAACATCTCAGCACGATGCACAATTAGGGTATTGGCTGTTGGAATATCAAGACCTGATTCAATAATGGTTGTTGAGAGCAGCACATCATATTGTCCATCATAAAATGCATTCATGATATCATCAAGTTGTCCAGCCGGCATTTGTCCATGAGCCACAACGAATTTCAGTTCTGGCACATGTGTTTTGAGATATTCTTCTACAAAAGCCAGATCAGAAATACGAGGACAAACATAGAAACTTTGTCCACCACGATAATATTCTCGAAGCAGGGTCTCTCGTATAACAAGTGCATCAAAGGGTGAAATAAAAGTACGAACCGCCATTCTATCAATGGGGGGGGTTGTTATCAATGAAAGTTCACGTACACCCGATAAAGCTAACCCTAAAGTGCGTGGTATGGGAGTTGCTGAAAGTGTGAGAACATGAATATCACTTTTAAGCTCTTTTAAACGCTCTTTGTGTTTGACACCAAAATGCTGTTCCTCATCAATGATAAGAAGACCTAACCGTAAAAAATTAACTGCATCACTTAATAATGCATGGGTTCCAATGACAATATCGATTGTACCATCTGAAACACCTTTTTTTACTCGTGCAAGTTCTTTCGCTTTTACAAGCCTCGAAGCATGTCCAATTTTAACCGGTAATCCTTGAAAACGCGAAATAAATGTTTTGTAATGTTGACGTGAAAGCAAAGTTGTCGGTACAACAACAGCAACCTGATATCCATTTAATGCTGCAACAAAAGCACTTCGAATGGCTACTTCAGTTTTTCCAAAACCAACATCACCGCATATCAAGCGATCCATCGGCTTGCCTGAGGCTAGATCGTCCAAAACAGCATCAATTGCATTCATTTGATCTTCCGTTTCTTCATAGGGAAAGCAAGCAACAAACTCATCAAATGGTCCAATTGGTGGAAGTAAAGCAGGCGCAGCACGAGTCATACGCTCTGCAGCTATACGGATTAATTGCCCTGCCATTTCCAATAAATGTTTTTTAAGCCGAGCTTTACGTGCCTGCCAAGCAACACCTCCTAATTTATCTAAAGTTACCTCTGTTCCTTCTGAGCCATAACGTGAGAGAAGCTCAATATTTTCAACAGGTAAAAAGAGTAAATCACCTCCAGCATATCTAATTTCAAGGCAGTCTCGTAAAATTCCAGTGGTTCTGATGGTTTTAAGACCAACAAATTGGCCAATACCGTGGTCGATATGCACAATAATATCACCAGAATTTAAAGCAGAAATTTCAGAAATAAAATTTGTATTATTCTTACGCCGCTTTGGCGATCTTATAAAACGATCGCCAAGGATATCTTGCTCTGCTATAATAGCCAAATCTTCAGCCACAAAACCATGTTCTATCATGATAACAGCTGCTAATATGCGATCCCGAGGTGTTGCTTTGACAGTTTGCAAAGATTTTGCAACATCTATTTTTTTCAATCCATGCTCATCGAGAACTTGTAACAAACGATTGAGAGATCCTTCACTCCAACACGCTAAAAGCACTTTTTTACCAGCAGCGCGTAAAGATGCGATATGATCAATAACACTTGAAAAAACATTTTTTTCCTGCGCATTACGCTCTTTTACAAAATCATATCCCTGTTTAACATGTGCGTGAATAATAGTTTGTTCCAAACTTTGTGGAACATTAAAAGGAGAAAAATCAATACGCTGTGAAGATTGTTGCGCACCTTCCAAAACACGCTCTGGCGTTAAATAAAAAAGACTAGGATCTATTGGATGATAAGAAGTAGAATTTTTTTCATCACTTTCGCGCTCTTTGCGCGCATTATAATAGTCTTCAATAAGACGATAGCGCTCAATGAAGACTTCTTCTATGAGATGCTCAAAAACTATCGGTAAGTTGCCACAATGATCAAAAAAGCTATCAAGGTTTTCATAAAAAAATGGAAGCCAATGTTCCATACCGGCAAAACGCCGACCTTGAGAAATTGCTTCATAAAGCATGTTATTTTTTTGTGATACACCAAATGTACGGGTATAATTGCTTTTAAAACGACTGATGCGTTCTGGTGTAAGAACAACCTCACTCATTGCCTGTAATAAAAGTTCAGTTTTTTGGCCTGTTGTCCTTTGACTTTCTGGATCAAATACGCGGATACTTTCTAGGGTATCTCCAAAAAAATCAAGGCGTAAAGGTTCAACATCCATCGGAGAAAAGATATCAAGTATTCCTCCTCTTACAGCAAACTCACCAACATCACGGACAACCGTAACGCGTTCAAAACCATTGGTTTCTAGAAATTGAATAAGATTTCCCATGTTATTGCGCTGGCCAACACGTGCGTGAATAAGCTGAGCTTCTATCATTTCACGAGGAGGCAACTTTTGCATAATTGCATTTGCTGTTGTTAATATAATTGCAGAATATGGATCTTTCCGTAAATTTGCTATGTGTGCCAATGTTGATAGTCGACGTGCCATAACAGCAATTCCTGGTGATACGCGATCATAAGGCAAACAATCCCATGCAGGAAATTGAAGTACGGGTAAATTGGGTTCAATAAAATTTAAAACTTGTTGTAAATGCGCAATTTTTGTTCCGTCACGGACAACATAGATGAGCGGTTTACCTTGTGCAATTTCTGAACTTAATTTAGCAAGCGCAAAGGCTTCAAATCCATCAGTAACGCCATCTAAAATCATACGAACAGAATTATTTTTGGGAATAACAATTTTTTTAAATATAGGCATCGGGATTAATAACTTAAGCAAGTACGATAATTGGCAATATCACGGAAAAGTGGACTATCAACTTCAGAGGGGGGCAAAATTTCTCCAGTAATCCATGTGAGTAAATCACGATCATCAAAAGACATAATATACTCAAGCTCAGAGAGCGTTTTATCATTCATCCCAGTAATATGAGCATCGACATAATGTCCAAAAATGAGATCCATTTCACGAATACCGCGATGCCATGCACGAAAAATCAATCGACGACGACGAGCATCTAATTGATTTTTGTCAACGACAAAAACTGTCATAAAAAATCTCCTTTAATAAAGTAATATAAACTATTCAATTAGTCGTATAAAATTTTTACCTTGCTTTAAGGAAGTTCTATAATCTTTTGTTCTTTAAGTGTAATTCGACGATGCATTTGCTTAGCCAAAGCGTAATTATGTGTTGCAATAAGAGCAGAAAGACCAGACTGACGAACAAGGATAGATAAAGCTTGAAAGACATAAGCTGAAGTTACTGGATCAAGATTTCCTGTAGGTTCATCAGCCAAAAGAACCGAAGGGCCATTTGCTACTGCACGTGCAATAGCAACACGTTGTTGTTCTCCTCCCGATAACTCTGAGGGACGATGGTTCGCACGATGAGAAACACGCAGATACGTCAATAATTTGCGCGCACGATCTTCTGCTATAGATTTTTTTAATCCTGCTATCATTTGGGGTATCATGACATTTTCTAACGCCGTAAACTCTGGAAGTAAATGATGAAATTGATAAACAAAACCAATATCATTTCGTCTTATAGCTGTTCGCTCACTATCAGAGCGCTTTGCACAAGAAACACCCCGTAACATCACATCACCAGCTGTTGGTTTTTCTAATAATCCAGCAATATGAAGAAGTGTTGATTTTCCAGCACCAGATGGTGCAACAAGTGCGACAAGCTCTCCACGATTAAGAATAAAATTCGCTTTATCTAAAACAATGAGTGGCTTATGACTCTCGAAAAAGTGTCTTTCAATCTCTACAAGCTCTAAAATAGCTGTCATTATTCATACCTCAAAGCTTGTACGGGATCTAGCTTAGCAGCACGCCATGCCGGAATGAGAGCAGCAAGAAACGACAAGAATAAAGCCATCATAGCAACCAAGATGGTCTGTTTCCACTCAATTTGTGCAGGCAATTTTGTTAAAAAATAAAGTTGAGGATTAAAAACGTCGACATTAAATAACCAAGATATAAAATCTTGGATATGATTAATATTCGCGGTCGCGATAACACCTAAAACTAAACCCAATATAGTTCCAATAAAACCAATCATCATTCCTGTAATGATAAATATACGCAAAATCGCACTCTGTTGAGCCCCCATCGTGCGTAAAATTGCAATATCATGACTTTTATCTTTTACAAGCATAATCAGCCCTGAAATAATATTTAAAGCAGCAACAAGAACGATCAGAGAAAGAATGAAAAACATAACATTTCGTTCAATCTGTAAGGCTGAAAAAAAAGCCTGATTGCGTGTACGCCAATCAATTAAATAGACCTGTTGTTCAACTGCTTTTTCTACAACAGGTTTTATTTGATCAACAGCATCAGGATCATTTAGAAATAATTCCAAAGACTGAACCTTATCTCCCAAATTAAAAAACATTTGTGCTTCATGGAGAGGCATAAAGATAAATATTGAATCATATTCAGACATACCAACTTCAAAAATAGCAACGACTTTATAAGCTTTCACACGTGGGGTAACGCCAAAAGGAGTCTCATCACCATCTGGAGTAATAATACGAATATCTCTTCCAACTGTCAGTCCTAATTTTTCTGCTAAGCCACTTCCAATTGCAACACCTTCTTCTTGATCAAACCGAGAAATCGATCCTAATTTAATGTTTTGAGAGACTGTTTTAAGCTTTTCTAGATCTTGTTTGCGCATACCACGAACTAACGCGCCAGAGCCACCTTGAACTTCACCTTGAACAAGCGCTTGACCTTCAATAACAGGTAAAGCAAACTTCACACCATTTGTAGTTTCTAAAGAAGAAATAAGAGTCTTATAATCAGAGAAACCAGAATCAACTGTTTGAATAATAAGATGCCCATTCATACCAAGAATACGATTGAGAAGTTCTGTACGAAAGCCATTCATCACCGCCATAACAACAACCAGAGCAAATACGCCCAACATAATCCCAATAAGAGAAATAATTGAAATAACAGATGCAACGACATGTTTTTTATTGGGAATCATATAACGAAAAGCGATCATCCACTCATAAGATGAAAAGCATTTTTTTTTCAGCCTCTTCATAATATTTCCTATTAAATTATAGAAAGTTGGCTGAGCACATCTTCAACCTTTAGAGATTTTTTTATTCCTGTTTTTCGATCTTTAATTTCAACTTCATTTTGTGCAATACTGTTAGGACCAACAATGATTTGCGTTGGCAAACCAATCAAATCCATTGTTGCAAATTTTGATCCAGGGCGTTCATTTCTATCATCTAATAACGGATCAAAACCAACCTTCTTTAATCCCTGATAGAGAAACTCACATGCCTGTGTGCATTTTTCATCATCGGGCTTCATATTGATAATCCCAAAATCAAACGGTGCCATAAACTTTGGCCAAATAATACCATTTTCATCATGAGAAGCCTCAATAGCGGCCGCAACAAGACGCGAAGGCCCAATACCATAAGATCCCATAGAGACCACATGCTCTTTTCCATCTTGTCCCATAACTTTTGCTCCCATTGGAGCAGAATATTTAGTACCAAAGTGGAAAATATGCCCTACTTCAATACCACGCGCTGAAAGACGATTATGATCAGAAACTTTAGCCCACTCCTCTTCATTATGCATTTCTTCCGTTGCTGCATAAAAAGATGTCCATTGCTTAACAATATCATCTAAAACAGCTTTATCACTAAAATCGATTGAACTATCAGGAACGGTAAGTTCAAGAAATTGTTTATCACAGAAGATAGCACTCTCTCCTGTTTCAGCCAAAATGATAAATTCATGACTGAGTTCCCCCCCTATTGGACCTGTATCTGCACGCATAGGAATTGCTTTTAAGCCAAGGCGAGAAAAAGTGCGTAAATAAGCAACAAACATACGATTATAAGATGTTTCAGAGCCTTCATAATCAAGATCAAAAGAATAAGCATCTTTCATTAAAAATTCTCGTGCTCGCATCACACCAAAACGTGGACGAATTTCATCACGAAATTTCCATTGAATATGGTATAAATTAAGCGGAAGATCTTTATAAGAACGAACATAAGAGCGAAAAATATCTGTTACCATCTCTTCATTGGTTGGACCATAAAGTAAATCACGCTTTTGACGATCTTTAATGCGGAGCATTTCCAAACCATAATCATCATAACGACCGCTTTCACGCCAAAGATCAGCAGACTGAATTGTAGGCATCAATATTTCTATTGCACCCGCACGTTCTTGCTCTTCACGAATAATTTTACAAACTTTATCAAGCACTTTTTTTCCCAAAGGAAGCCAAGAATAAATCCCTGATGTTTGTTGTCGAATCATTCCAGCGCGCAACATGAAGCGATGAGAAACAATTTCTGCTTCTTTAGGATTCTCTTTTAAAAGTGGAAGGAAATATTGAGAAAGACGCATTGAAATAATTAACTCCTAATCAGATCTATCATATCGGAACAATTTATCACACCCTCTATTCATCTATAGCCGCATTCTGAATACTTGCAAATATAACGATCTTATCATTTAAAAATTTATTGTGCTTTATTCTCTATTTTTCTTATTTAGCAATAAAATAAAAATGCTCTTCTCTTTTTAAATAACGTAATAGGAAAGTTCTTTTATTTTGACCGATGTAAAAAAACTGTACAGATAGGTTTTTTTTGCCAAATTTCATGAACAGCCGCTCTTACTGCACGTCGTGTTGCCTCTCGAATAAGTTCATTATTTTTCTGTTTCATGCGTGGGATATTATAAACTGTATTTTCTACGATATCTAAAAGAATATCTTTTAAACTTTCCCCCTTTCCATTACTTTCAGGTAACCCGAATGTTGTTAGACCTATATCCCCTAATAATTCATGCTTACTATTTATATGGAGAGAAATAGTAACATGACCAGCATAACTTAGTTTACGGCGTTCACGAATCCCTAATTCATCTTCATCTCCAATTAAGCAACCATCCTTATAGATGCGGCCAACAGGAACTTGATCAATAACTTCTACAGGCTCTGGTGCAAGACGTAACATATAGCCATTTCTGATATCCATAACAGTTTTAATACCCGCTTGACGTGCTAAAGTTGCCTGAGCCTTAAGATGCATTGCTTCCCCATGTACAGGGACAAGTATTTGTGGCTTTATCCAATCATACATCTGTAAAAGTTCTGAACGACGGGGATGACCTGAAACATGAACAAGTGCATCTTCATTCGTAATAATTTTAATACCCAAATCAATGAAACGATTTTGTACCTCAATAATCGCTTTTTCGTTTCCTGGAATACTTCGTGATGAATAAATAACGGTATCACCAGCGGAAAGTGCAATATTTTTCATTCCATCACGTGACAGTTTAGCCAAAGCAGCACATGGCTCACCTTGGCTCCCTGTGACAATTAAAACAAGATCTTTTCGCGAGATGTACCCATAATCATCTTCCGTTACAAATGGTGCTAAACCATTCATATAACCAAGCTCTTGTGCAACCATAATACTTCGCTTAAGGGAACGCCCAATGACAAGCACCTTACGTCCAGCAGCTTCAGCTGCAAGAGCAATAGAACGTATCCGACCAATATTAGAAGAAAAAGTTGCTATCGCAACGCGCCCTTCAGCTTTAGAAATAATCTCTGAAAGACTGGCTTGAACTTGCTGTTCTGAAGGAGAGATACCATCCCGACATGCATTTGTGGAATCACAAAGTAATGCTAAAACACCTTTTTTGCCTAAAGCACGAAATCTTTTTTCATCGGTTACAGCCCCGAGTGAAGGGGTATGATCAATTTTCCAATCACCAGTATGAATCACAGTCCCCAAAGAGGTTGTAATTGCTAAAGATACAGATTCTGGTATTGAATGGTTAACGGCTATAGCCTCTACAGCAAAGGAACCTACCTGAAAACAATCACCAGCTTGAAAAATATTGAGTAAAATTTTTTGAGATTCAAAATCTAATTGTTTTTTAGTTTCCAATAATCCTGCCGTAAAAGGCGTACAGTAAATCGGCACTTGTAACTTTGGACATAAATCAAGAACGGCCCCATAATGATCTTCATGTGCATGTGTTAAAACAAGACCCCGTATATTGTGTTTTTCACTTTCTAGAAAACGAATATCAGGCAAAACAAGATCGACACCTGGTAATTCAGAACCAGCAAAACTAATCCCCATATCAACCAGCAGCCATTCACGAAGATATTGGGGACCAAATCCGTAAGCAGCTAAATTCATCCCTATTTCACCTACACCTCCCAGAGGTAAAAAAACAAATTCACATCTATTGGCTGCAACCATAAACATCTCCCAAATCATTAAGGTATCTGATGATAAAATAATTTTTCAATAACGGCCTGCATTAACAGAATCAGCCAAACCAAAATGAACATCCCCAGCTGTTATAATGGCTGTCTGACCGTCTTTTCGCTTTATGATGCAGTTAAAATCACTATCAAGACCATCAAAAATACCCTCAATGACTTTTTCATCATTCACCACTTTGACATGTTTCCCAAGATGAGCGGAATATAAAAGCCATTTTTTTCGGATTATTTCACATCCTTTTGGTTGTTTCCAAAGAAGGTAATTTTTAGAAAAACACTCCGTCAAAACCGTAAATAATTGTTCTGCATCAATACGCAACCCGATATTCTTTAAGCTTGAAGTGGAATAGGGCGCATCTTCATAATTATATTTCACATTTATTCCAATACCAATAACCAAGGCATATTGTTGTGATGACAATTTTAAAATCTCAAGCAAAACTCCAGAGCTTTTTTCTCCTCTGAGCAAAATATCGTTTGGCCATTTTAAGCTCACAATATTGTTTGTCTGCTTTTCCTCTTTTATCAATTGTTTTATTGCCTCTGCCACACTTACTCCAGCAACAAAACCAAGTTGAGCCGCAGTTTGATGAACAATATCATCAATTAATAAAAGACTAGAATAAAGGTTCCCTTTTGGACTAGACCAAGTCCTCCCTCTTCTTGCTCTTCCCTGTGATTGTTCTTGTGCAACAATCCAAAGATTACCTTGATGACCAGTTTGCGCTTTTCGTTGCGCAATAAGATTTGTTGAATCAACACTATCGTACGCTTCAACAGTGTATCCCTGTTTTTGTGCAAAATCTGATAAAGTATAAACCATATTCATTAAAACAATGCTGTTGCTGCTTTTTCTGCTAGCTCAGCGAACCAAACTCCAAAAAGCGCGTAAAATAAAATAAAGAATACAGAAAGACCAAGACAAAATTGAAGCTCTTTCGATAAAGCAACAAAATGCGCTTTTGCATCATCAAACCACATAATTTTAATGACTCGCAAATAGTAAAAAGCCCCAACTACAGACGCTATCATCCCAACGACAGCAAGTGGCGTAAGTCCAGCGTGGACAGCAGCAGAAAATGTATACCACTTTCCAAAAAAACCAGCCATAGGAGGTATGCTTGCTAAAGAAAAAAGCTGTATTGTCATCACAACAGCCATAAACGGATTCGTCTTTGCTAACCCTGAAAGATCATAAATATTTTCAACATTTCCATTCTGAGAGCGCATTCCAAGAATAAAGGCAAATGAACCAAGCGTCATTCCAAGATAAATAGTCATATAAAGGATAACGCTTTTTATCCCAAGCATATCTCCAGCAGATAAACCAACAAGTGCATAACCCATATGACTGATCGACGAATAAGCCATTAAGCGCTTAATATTATTCTGACCGATTGCAGCAAAAGCACCCAGTATCATTGATGTAATCGCCATGAACACCAAAATTTGTTGCCATGCAGGCATCACGTTATCAACACGCCCTAGGGGAATAAAGGTCACCACAATAATACGGATGATTAAAGCCATTGCAGCAACTTTAGGGGCACCAGCAAAAAATGCTGTAATCGGTGTGGGCGCTCCTTCATAAACATCAGGTGTCCACATATGAAACGGAACAGCAGAAATTTTGAAAGCCAAACCAGCTAAAATAAAGACAATTCCAAAAATGACCCCCAATTGTACATTTTTGCCCTTTAAAGCAAGAGCAATTTCGTGAAAACCAATTTGACCGGTAAAACCATAAAGCAAAGAAATACCATAAAGAAGCAACCCTGAAGATAATGCTCCTAAAACAAAGTATTTTATACCGGCTTCAGAAGATTTTACATTATTACGATTAATCGCTGCTAAAACATATAAAGCTAAAGATTGCAGCTCTAACCCCATATAAAGCGACAGCATATTACCCGCTGAAATCATAAACATCATTCCAAGGGTTGCTAAAAGAACAAGTACTGGAAACTCAAATATATTAAACTTTTGTGCATTGGCAAAACCAACAGACATGATAAGAGAAAAGAGTGCACCAATAAGCATTAAAATTTTCATATAACGACTAAAGGAATCGATAACGAGCGCATTGGTTTGAAATGAACCATTTTTCGGAAAAACTATAAGAATAATAATGGTTGCCACAAGAAGTGCCATAGCTAAACCTGTCACTGTTAAAGAAGCACGTGTATTGGAATAAACACCAATCATAAGCAGCACGACAGCTCCTAATGCAATTAAAAGCTCTGGAAGAATTAAGACTAATTGCGCTATTATTTCAGTTTGCATGTGCATTCTTCCCTTATCTAGTGCAGTTTATTGATGAGGGTTTCTACGGAAAACGCCGTTGCCTTAAGAATAGGCGTTGGATAGATACCAAAGAATATTGTAAGAATAACCATTGGATAAAGGAGGAGTTTTTCTCTTAAAGAAAGATCTATTAATACTTTTAAATTCTCTTTATCCAAGGAACCAAAAATCACACGCCGATAAAGATAAAGGGCATAGGCTGCCGATAAGATAACACCTGTTGTTGCTAAAACAACAACCAATTTATTTACTTGAAAAACACCTATTAAGGTTAAAAATTCACCCAAAAATCCTGAGCTTCCAGGCAAACCAACATTTGCCATGGTGAAAATTAAGAAAACAACAGCATATTTAGGCATATTATTCACTAAACCACCAAACGCTGAAATTTCACGTGTATGCAAGCGATCATAGATAACCCCAACACAAAGAAACAATGCTGCTGAAACAATTCCATGGGATAGCATCTGATAAATAGCCCCTTGTATCCCCTGTTCATTCACAGAAAAAATACCCATCGTTACATATCCCATATGCGCTATTGAGGAATATGCAATAAGTTTTTTGATATCACTTTGAACAAGTGCAACCAGTGATGTATAAATAATAGCGATAAGCGATAATGTGAAAACAAAAGGCGCAAAATCTGCTGAAGCGATAGGAAACATAGGTAAAGAAAAACGAAGAAAACCATACCCACCTAATTTAAGTAAGACACCAGCTAAAATAACAGAACCCGCTGTCGGTGCTTCTACGTGAGCATCAGGGAGCCATGTATGAACTGGCCACATTGGCATTTTAACTGCGAAAGAAGCAAAAAATGCAAGCCATAGCCATATTTGCATATGAGCAGGAAACTGATAATTGAGTAAAGTTGGTATATCAAGTGTCCCAGCCTCCCAATACATAACCATAAGAGCAACCAGCATAAGCACTGAACCAAGTAAAGTATATAAGAAAAACTTTATACTTGCATAAACACGACGTGCTCCTCCCCATACACCTATAATGATAAACATTGGAATGAGGCTGCCTTCAAAAAAAACATAGAATAGCATTGCATCAAGAGCACAAAAAACACCAATAATCGCAACTTCTAGAAGAAGAAACGCAATCATATAGGCTTTTAATCTCTCTTTAACATTCTCCCAACTTGCTAAAATACAGAAAGGCAAAAGAAAAGCCGAGAGAACAACAAAAAGAATAGAAATACCATCGACCCCCATATGATAGCTAATACCCCCCCCTAACCAACTGGATTTTTCAACCATTTGAAAATTTTGGTTGCTAGAATCAAATCCTATCCAAATAATTAAAGAAATAATAAAAACAAATAGAGTCGTAAAAAATGCGACATTACGTATATTATGGCGTGCTACTTCACTATCATCTTTGATAAACAAAATCAGAAGAACACCAACAAGCGGCAAAAATGTAACCGTAGAAAGAATAGGCCAATCGGTCATTAGTTTACGCCCCCGATCATCATCCATGTAATGAGCAATGCAACGCCGATAAGCATTGCAAATGCATAGTGGTAAAGATAGCCTGTTTGCATTCGAACAACTCTATTTGTAATATCAACAACACGCGCTGCAATACCATTGGGACCTAGACCATCAATAATCTTACCGTCTCCCACTTTCCAAAGAAAAGAACCAATTCTAAAGGTAGGACGAACAAATAAAAAGTTATATAATTGATCGAAATACCACTTTTGGTAAAGAAAGTGATACACTCCTGGCATAATACGCGCCATTTTCTTGGGAAGAGAGGGAGCCACAATATAAAATAAATAAGCCAACATAAACCCAAGAATCATTGCTATAAAAGGCGACCATTTTACCCAATTAAAAACATGGTGAGCATCATGAAGAATATGATTATGGCTGCTTGTAAACAATGCTCCCTTCCAAAAAGCATTATACAAGTCACCAAAAAAGTAAGGTTGGAAAACGACACCAGAAAATATTGCTCCAATAGATAAAAGAAAGAGTGGAATCAACATAACTGGAGGCGATTCATGAACATGATGCATCACATCAACTGTTGCCCGTGGTTTACCATGGAATGTCATAAAGATAAGTCGCCATGAATAGAAACTTGTTAAAAAGGCAGCAAAAACAAGAAGATAAAAAGCATATCCTGAAGCAATATTATGAGATGCAAAAGCAGACTCTATAATCGCATCTTTTGAGAAGAAACCTGCAGTCCCGAAAAGTGTTCCTGGAATTCCAACTCCGGTCAAGGCAATGGTCCCGACCATCATCATCCAATAGGTGATCTTTATATGTTTGCGTAACCCACCCATTTTTCGCATATCTTGTTCATCAGACACAGAATGAATCACAGAACCTGCACCAAGAAACAATAAGGCTTTAAAAAAAGCATGCGTAAAAAGATGAAAGACAGCAGCGCCATAAGCTCCAACACCTAATGCCACAAACATATAACCAAGTTGAGAGCATGTAGAATAAGCAATAACACGCTTAATATCATTCTGCACCAACCCCACAGTTGCTGCAAAAAACGCTGTTGTTGCACCAACAATAATAATCACGGTCAAAGCAGTTGAAGAAAGTTCAAAAATTGGCGACATACGCGCAATCATAAAAACACCAGCCGTTACCATTGTAGCGGCATGAATAAGCGCTGATACAGGGGTTGGCCCTTCCATTGCATCAGGCAGCCAAGTATGTAAAAGAAATTGTGCGGATTTTCCCATCGCACCAATAAATAATAAAAGACATGTAATGGTAATTGCCGTCTGCCCATCAAATTGCCAATCTAAAAATGTCATATTTTGTATAAAGCTCTTGTCGGCAGCTTTTGCAAAAATAGAGGCAAAATCAACCGATTGGAACAAAACAAAAATACTAAAGATTCCTAAGAGAAAACCAAAGTCTCCAACACGGTTAACTACAAAAGCTTTCATTGCGGCCTTATTAGCAGAATCGCGCTGAAACCAAAAACCAATGAGTAAATAAGAAGCAAGTCCGACACCTTCCCATCCAAAAAACATCTGAATCAAATTATTGGATGTGACCAACATAAGCATCATAAATGTAAACAAAGAAAGATAAGAAAAAAAACGAGACCTTGAAGGGTCATGGTGCATATAACCAATTGAATAAATATGCACTAATGCCGAAACACTATTCACAACAATAAGCATGACAGCTGTTAATGCATCAACATGTAAAGCCCAATTAAAGCTTAAGTCACCAACAGTCATCCAATGTAATACCAATACATCAATCGCTGGAATATGACCAAGTGCAGTACTGAAAAATGCTATCCACGATAATATGGCAACAACAACCATAAAGCTACATGTTATCAATTCACTCGCACGATCTCCTATCGTTTTTCCACCTAGTGCAGCAATTAAAAAACCCAAAAGCGGAAGAAAGACAATCGTATAATACATCACTGGTTAGCCTTTCATTACATTAACATCTTCAACCGCAATGGAACCACGATTACGGAAAAAAACGACCAGAATTGCTAAACCAATGGCAGCTTCAGCAGCTGCTACGGTTAAGACAAATAAAGCGAATACCTGACCAACGAGATCATGAAGAAATGCTGAAAATGCAACAAAATTGAGATTAACTGAAAGCAATATAAGCTCAATGGACATCAAGATAATAATCACATTTTTTCTGTTGAGAAAAATTCCAGCAATACCAATTGTAAACATCAAAGCAGAAACAGTGAGATAATGTGTAATATCAATATACATCTGCATAGCCCCCCTTACATACCTTTGCCTGATTCAACTTGTTTGATTTCAATGGCACTTTCTACCGTTCTAGAAACTTGCTCCGCAATAGATTGCCGCTTTACTCCTAATTTATGACGAAGTGTTAAAACAATAGCTCCAATCATTGCAACCAATAAAATCATTCCAGCAATTTGAAAATAGAAAACATAATCCGTATAGAGAATATCACCTAATGCTTGTGTATTTGTTCGCTGCGCTAAATCTGGCATTGGTTGCGTAACATGCGTTCTCAAGACTGGAGAAAAATAGCTACTCATAAAAACAACAATCAATTCTACAGCGATAATAACACCAATAAGAGCTCCAATAGGAGCATACCGAAGAGTTCCACTCTTTAACTCAGCAAAATCAACGTCAAGCATCATAACGACAAATAAAAATAAAACAGCGATAGCTCCAACATACACAACAAGCAGAATAAGCCCTAAAAACTCTGCTCCTGCAAGTAAAAACAAAGCTGCTGCATTAAAAAATGCGAGGATTAAAAACAAAACAGAATGCACTGGATTGCGTGCTGTAATAACAATAACTGCACTTGTTAGCATAATAAAAGCAAACAAATAGAAAAATGCCGCCGCTAGATCTGTTAGCATAGGCTTCTCCTTAATTATTCAAACAATTGGTATAAACTTCATACCAGATTACAATTTATCGGAAAAATATCCGACACCTCATTTAACGATACACTTAACGATAAGGCGCATCCATCAATATATTTCGAGCAATTTCTCGCTCCCAGCGATCTCCATTCAATAAAAGTTTTTCTTTATCATAATAAAGTTCTTCACGTGTTTCCGTCGCAAACTCAAAATTTGGACCTTCGACAATAGCCTCAACCGGACAGGCTTCTTGACAAAAACCACAGTAGATACATTTAACCATGTCTATATCATAACGGACAGTTCTACGTGTACCATCATTGCGCCGTGGACCAGCTTCAATTGTAATCGCTTGAGCAGGACAAATCGCTTCACATAATTTACAAGCAATACACCGTTCTTCACCATTTGGATAGCGACGCAATGCATGCTCACCACGAAAACGCTGAGATACAAAACCTTTTTCATAAGGATAATTAATCGTGGGTTTTGGTGAAAAAAATTGACGCATAGCTAAGAAAAAAGCACTCACAAATTCCAATAGAAGAAGTGACTTTGCCGCCTGAATAAAACCTGACATCGTAAAATCTCCTCTTAAACGAAATCCGTAAACTTTAAAAAAGCAGCAGTTATCACAACCATTGCTAGTGAGAGAGGAAGAAAAACCTTCCAACCAAGCCGCATGAGCTGATCATAGCGATAACGTGGAACAAATGCTTTAACCATAGCAAACCAAAAAAATACAAAACAGACTTTTAAAACAAACCAAATGATACCAGGAACCCAATTAAGCCACCAAACATCTAAGGGAGGCAGCCAACCGCCTAAAAATAGAATGGTTGTTAATGCGCACATTAAAACAATCGCAACATATTCACCTAGAAAGAAGAGCATGTAAGGCGTTGAAGAATATTCTACCATATGACCAGCAACAAGTTCGGATTCTGCTTCCACCAAATCGAATGGAGGACGATTTGTCTCTGCAAGCGCAGAAATAAAAAATATAATAAACATTGGAAAAAGGACCAACCAATTCCAATCGAGAAAACTGTTAAAAGGAAGACCAAGAGTTGTACCAAGCCCGTGCGTTTGTTTAAAAACAATTGTTGTGAGATCTAACGAACCACTTATTAAAATGACAGTCACAAGCACAAAACCAATGGAAACTTCATAAGAAACCATTTGTGCCGCCGAACGAAGAGCTCCTAAGAAAGGATATTTTGAATTTGATGCCCATCCCCCCATAATAACACCATAAACTTCAAGAGATGAAATGGCTAAAATATAAAGCAAGCCAACATTAATCTTTGCAATCTCCCAACCCTCATTGACAGGAATAACAGCCCAAGTTGATAAAGCAAGTGTCGCTGAAACAAAAGGAGCCAAAAGAAAAACACCCTTATTTGCACCTGCAGGGATAATAGGCTCCTTAACAACAAATTTAATTAAATCTGCAAAAGACTGTAACAAACCCCATGGTCCAACAACGTTTGGTCCACGACGCAATTGTACCGCTGCCCAAATTTTTCTATCTGCATAAAGAAGATAAGCAACTAAGACCAAAAGAACGACCAAAAGAAGAAGTGTTTTTCCGATTATAATGAGTAATGGCAACAGCCAAGTCATAAAGAAATCATACATCATTATTCCTTTTCCTTTGCCTTACTTTACTGTTTGTGTAGCACGGTTTTTTGCAAGAGATGAACATTCAGCCATAACAGCAGAAGCACGTGCTATCGGATTTGTTAAATAAAAATCTTTAACCATAGAAGTAAATGCTTGACTCTCGAGAGAAACCATTTTTGAACCAAGCGCCTTAAGACCACTTATATCAGAAGGCACTATATCATCAACAGCACAAAGGTGTGGATAATCATTAAACAAGCATTGCCTTAATTGAGAAAGAGAATCAAAAGGGAGCTTTTGTCCTAAAATATCCGATAAAGCACGCAAAATAGCCCAATCTTCTTTTGCTTCACCTGGAGCAAAACCAGCCCGATTTGTCATTTGAACACGTCCTTCTGTATTCACATAAAGCCCTGATTTTTCAGTGTAAGCAGATGCAGGCAAAATAACGTCAGCAGCATGTGCACCATTATCACCATGGCTCCCAATATAAACTGTAAAAGCTTTTGTATTGGCTAATTCTACTTCATCAGCACCAAGCAAAAATAGAACTTCACAGGTTTTAAGTATATTTGCAACCCCAAGCTTAGAAGTAAAGCCTATGTCCAACCCTCCAACAATCGAAGCTGCATTATGAAGAACCCCAAACCCATTCCATGTCTCACTAAGAGCACCTATATTATCAGCTAATTTAGCAAGACTTTTTAAAACAGATAAACCTTCACTTCCTGAAACCGCTCCCTCTCCGATAAGAATAAGGGGCCTCTTCGCTTCTTTTAAGACATTAAAAAAAACATCCTCTCCACGAATAAGTGTCGTTAATGTATCACTCCCAGATCCAAGGTAAGAATAAGGATAACGTAAATCGACTTTCTCTCCAATTAATGCAATAGGAAAATTGCCCATCCGTTGGCGCTTTAAAATACGCGCATTTAAAACAGCTGCTTCATGACGTGGATTAGATCCCACAATAAGCAGTGCATCAGCCTGTTCAATACCTACAATTGTAGGATTAAAAATATAACTCGAGCGCCCAAACTCTGGCGATAAAGCCCCCCCTCTTTGACGACAATCAAAAAGCGTTGAGCCCAAAGAACTCAATAATGCTTTAAGGGCATACATTTCTTCAACAGAAGCAAGATCCCCCGCAATGGCTCCAATTTTTTCTGGAAAAATTTTAGAGATTACCATTTTAATTTTTGCAAAAGCTTCTGTCCAACTGACAGGTTGAAGCTTTCCATCTTTGCGTACATATGGCTTATCAAGCCGCTGAGTCCGTAATCCATCCCAAATAAAACGCGTTTTATCAGAGATCCATTCCTCATTTACATCTTCATTCGTACGCGGCATAATCCGCATAACTTCACGGCCGCGGCTATCAATACGGATAGCACTACCAAGCGCATCCATCACATCAATCGATTCCGTTTTTACCAATTCCCACGGACGGGCATGAAACGCATAAGGTTTTGAAGTTAGAGCTCCCACTGGACAAAGATCAATAACATTTCCCTGTAATTCAGATGTCATAGCTTTTTCAAGATACGTCGTAATTTCAGCATCTTCACCACGACCGATCAAACCAAGCTCAGAAATACCTGCAACTTCCGTTGTAAAACGAACACACCGTGTACAATGAATACACCGTGTCATAACAGTTTTGACAAGAGGTCCAATATATTTATCTTCTACAGCACGTTTATTTTCTGTATAACGAGAACAATCTCGTCCATAAAGCATTGCTTGATCTTGAAGATCACACTCTCCCCCTTGATCACACACTGGACAATCCAAAGGATGATTAATGAGAAGAAATTCCATAACACCTTCACGTGCTTTTTTTACCATCGGTGTATTGGTAAAAATCTCAGGTGCCTCACCGTTAGGCCCTAATCGTAAATCACGAACCCCCATAGCACAAGAAGCCTGAGGTTTTGGTGGACCACCCTTAACCTCAACTAAACACATACGACAATTTCCAGCAATTGACAAAGATTCATGAAAACAAAAACGTGGAATTTCTGCCCCAGCCGCCTCAGCAGCCTGAAGCAACGTGTAGTAATCAGGAACTTCAATCTCTTTGCCATCAACTTTGATATTTATCATCACCCATCCAACCTGCGGATAACCCACTTAAAATTTGCATTCGGTCGTTCTTAAAACAAAATCCTTTATTAAACCGCTTCTAAAGCAATATTTTTGCTTTGGACTACATTTCGCGTGTATTCATCAATTCTACGCTCGATTTCTGGACGAAAATTACGTATCAACCCCTGTACAGGCCATGCGGCAGCATCACCAAGCGCACAAATAGTGTGTCCTTCAACCTGTTTAGACACTTCAAACAAAAGATCAATCTCGCGTTTTTGCGCTCTTCCCTCAACCATACGCCCTAAAAGACGCATCATCCATCCCGTCCCCTCACGACACGGTGTACACTGACCACAACTCTCGTGCTTGAAAAAAGCAGCTATACGCCAAATTGCCTTGATAATATCGGTTGATTTATCCATAACAATCATTCCCCCTGTGCCAAAAGAAGACCCGACATCTCGCATCCCATCAAAATCCATGATCGCATCGATCATATCCTCACCACGAACGACTGGACAAGAAGCCCCCCCTGGAATAACTGCTAAAAGATTATTCCATCCACCACGAACACCACCCGTATGTTTTTCAATTAATTCACGGAATGAAACACCAAGAGCGTCTTCAAATGTACAAGGTGCATTAACATGCCCTGAAACCATAAATAATTTCGTTCCAACATTATTTGCTCGTCCGATTGATGAAAACCACGAAGCACCCCGCCGCAAAATCGTTGGAACAACGGCAATAGACTCTACATTATTTACTGTTGTTGGACAGCCATAAATCCCCATATTGGCAGGAAATGGTGGTTTAAGCCGAGGTTGTCCCTTTTTTCCCTCAAGACTTTCAAGAAGAGCTGTTTCTTCACCACAAATATAAGCACCCGCTCCATGATGAATAACAATATCACAAGCATGCCCATATTTCGTTTTTTTGCCAAGTAAACCCGCATCATAGCATTCATCAACGGCAGCTTGAAGCGCTTCACGTTCACGAATATATTCACCACGAATATAAATAAAAGCAACATTGGCTCCCATAGCAAAAGTAGCGATTGCACATCCTTCAATCAAAGTGTGGGGATCATGACGTAAAATATCACGGTCTTTACAAGTTCCAGGTTCAGATTCATCGGCATTGACAACCAAATAATGAGGACGCCCATCATTCTGCTTTGGCATAAAGGACCACTTCATTCCAGTAGGAAAACCAGCACCACCACGACCGCGTAAACCCGATGCCTTCACTTCATCAATGATCCAATCACGACCTTTGTCAATCATTTCTTTCAGACCATTCCAATGCCCACGCAACATCGCAGCCTTTAATGATTTGTCTTTTAAACCATAAATATTGGTGAAGATACGATCTTTATCAGCTAGCATACCCCACCTTTTTTTCTATTACCCATAGCATTTTCTGCTTTTCCTCAAATGCAATTTTTAAATATCTTTTCAAGATTTCTTACTTTTCGTTAAATGTTGCCATCATGGGTAGAATAATAAAATATTTTCTCAAGAAAAATACTTAATTATGTTCCCCATTCTTTCCTTATCCTTTTTTGGTGAAGACTTGAGAGATCTTTTTTTCTTTCTCATCATCAATAAGAGAAGTTAAACCACTAATCGGTTCCGACGATTTACGACTATTTTGCGGACCAACCTCTATCTCAGAACCCTTACCTGCTTCAAATGCATCAATAATTTCTTCAAGGCGTTCAGCTGTAAGATCTTCATAAGTATCTTTAAAAATCATAACCATCGGAGCATTCACACAAGCACCAAGACACTCCACCTCTTCCCATGATAAGGTTCCATCCTGATTGGTCGCAAAAGGTTCATGATGAATTTTTTTCTGACAAACTTTAATCAATTCATCAGAACCACGTAACATACAAGGCGTTGTACCACAAACTTGAATATGCGCTTTTGTTCCAACAGGCTTAAGCTGAAACTGAGTATAAAAAGTAGCAACTTCTAAGACACGGATATAAGCCATGGAAAGAATCTGAGCAATATGCTCAATCGCAGCACGTGTCACCCAACCATCTTGCTCTTGAGCACGCATTAATAATGGAATTACAGCAGACTGCTGACGCCCTGCAGGATATTTTTTTATGGTATTTTTTACCCATATCTGATTTTCTTTTGTAAAAGAAAACTCAGCGGGCTGATAAACATCATCTGCAAGACGGCGTACAGACATTAGCGATCAACCTCCCCAAAAACAATATCAATCGAACCCAAAATAGCTGTAGCATCTGCTAACATATGACCTCTGGTTAAAAAATCCATAGCTTGGAGATGAGCAAACCCAGGAGCACGCAACTTGACACGATAAGGCTTATTGGTTCCATCAGAAACAAGATAAACACCAAACTCACCCTTCGGAGCTTCCACAGCAACATATACTTCTCCAGGAGGTGTATGAAAACCTTCCGTATAGAGTTTAAAGTGATGAATCAGTGCTTCCATCGAGCTTTTCATTTCACTCCGCGTCGGTGGTACAATTTTGCGATCCAAGCTCGAAACTGGTCCATTTTTTTCAGTACTCAGTAAACGTTCCACACATTGGCGCATAATTTTCGCTGATTGACGCATTTCTTCCATACGAATAAGATAGCGATCATAACAATCGCTATTTTTACCTATAGGAATATCGAATTCCATTTCATCGTAACATTCATAAGGCTGACTTTTACGCAAATCCCATGGAACACCAGCTCCACGAATCATAACCCCAGAAAAACCGCGTGCCCAAGCTTCATCAATACTTACAACGCCAATATCCACATTACGCTGCTTAAAAATCCGATTTGGGGTCACAAGCGCGTCAAGTTTTCCGAGAGAAACAAGAAATGGATCAATAAAATCACCAATATCCTCAACTAAAGATTCTGGTAAATCTTGATGCACGCCACCAGGACGAAAATAATTTGCATGAAGACGAGCACCACAGGCACGCTCATAAAAAATCATCAATCTTTCACGTTGCTCAAATCCCCAAAGCGGTGGTGTTAAAGCACCAACATCCATTGCCTGTGTCGTTACATTAAGCAAATGATTAAGAATACGCCCAATTTCAGAAAACAAAACACGTATTAATTGCCCTCTTTTAGGAACTTTTATATCTAATAACTTTTCAATAGCAAGAACAAAAGCATGTTCCTGATTCATAGGAGCAACATAATCCAAACGATCTAGATAAGGACCAGCTTGGAGATAAGTCTTTGTTTCCATTAATTTTTCAGTACCGCGATGCAACAACCCAATATGTGGATCTACACGCTCAACAACTTCACCGTCCAGCTCCAGAACCATGCGCAAAACCCCATGCGCGGCAGGATGCTGCGGACCAAAATTGATATTAAAGTTTCGAACATTGACCTCAGCCACAATCAACCCCTTGCTTTTTAAAAAACTTCATATCAAATATCAAAAAAATCTATCACGCTAAAAAATATTTAATTATTTAAGAAATACAGTACCCTAATATAATGCCTTATCAAAACCAATATTATTTTTTTTCATCTGCTTTCCCATCACATGGCAAAGTATACTGTCCTCCTTCCCAAGGAGAAAGAAAATCAAAATTACGCATCTCTTGGCGCAAAACAACAGGCTCATAAATCACCCTCTTTGCTTCATTATCATAACGGCATTCAACAAATCCTGTCACAGGAAAGTCTTTGCGTAAAGGATATCCTTCAAACCCATAATCTGTTAAAATCCGTCTCAAATCCGGATGTCCTGAAAATAAAATCCCATACATATCATACGTTTCACGTTCATACCACTCTGCGCCAGGATAAACTGTACAAGCTGAAGCAACAGGAGTATTTTCATCAGTACGAACCTTTACACGTAAGCGTAAATTCTCACGAGGAGATAACAATTGGTAAGAAACATCAAAGCGCTTATCGCGAGAAGGATAATCCACACCACTAATGTCTGTAAGATTAATAAATTGACAACGAGAATCATCACGAACAAACATTAAGACATCGATAATTGCATCAAGACGTGCCACAATGGTCAATTCACCAAAAGCAAGAACAGTCTCTTCAAGCTTATTTTTTAATTTGTTTTCCAAATAAGCAGCAAGCTCAACCAATGTTTCATCCACCATGACAAGAAAACTCTCTATCGCTCTATGGATCCGGTACGACGGATTTTTTTCTGTAGCAACAATATGCCGTATAATAATGCCTCTGCTGTAGGTGGACACCCTGGGACATATATATCGACAGGCACGATACGATCACATCCCCGCACTACTGAATAGGAATAATGATAATATCCCCCACCGTTTGCACATGATCCCATAGAAATCACATAACGTGGCTCTGGCATCTGATCGTACACTTTTCTTAAAGCAGGAGCCATCTTATTTGTTAGAGTACCTGCCACCACCATCACATCTGACTGGCGGGGTGAAGCTCGTGGTGCATATCCAAAACGCTCATTATCATAATGAGGCATTGAGCATTGCATCATTTCGATAGCACAACAAGCCAAACCAAAACTCATCCACATTAAAGAACCGGTACGTGCCCAAGTAATCAAAGCATCTGCCGAGGTAACTAAAAAACCCTTATCTGATAATTCAGCATTGATATCACGAAAAAACTTATTGTCAGATCCTATCAGCCCACCAGTATTTGGATCAATGATTCCTTTTGGTTTTGGAGCCTCAATCGTTGAATTATTAGATCTTAATTCCATTCAAGGGCTCCTTTTTTCCATTCATATATAAATCCAATAGTCAAAATCGCTAAAAACACAATCATCGACCAAAAGCCAAACATACCTATTGATTCGAATGAAACAGCCCAAGGAAAAAGAAATGCAACTTCAAGATCAAAAATAATAAATAAAATTGATACCAAATAGAAACGAATATCAAACTTCATGCGTGCATCACTAAATGAATTAAACCCACATTCATAAGCCGATAATTTTTCAGGATCGGGGGAACGATATGCTACAATGTAAGGTGTAATCAACAAAACTCCAGCAATAACCGCTGACACAATAATGAAAATCAAGACTGGCAAATAAGAGCTCAATAAATAAGCCATAACCCTCTTCCATCGTAACGAAATGCCTGAGTTTAACACAATGATTCAATATTGCGAGACCAAACAGACAAATTTAACAATCGCTCTATTAACTCTATTCATACTGCTTCTAAGGCATACAGAGCGATACTTTTCTTATCGGCATAGGTAACGCAGAGCAAAGAAAGACGCAAGCCCTATTCTTATAAACCATATAAAAAGAAAGAAAAAACATATTTATTCCCCGATCAAACACTCCACCACATTACTCATAGCATATGGATATTTTAAAAAGGAAATTTCATAAGGAATCACGAAATGGCGCGAGTGACGGGGCTCGAACCCGCGACCTCCGGCGTGACAGGCCAGCACTCTAACCAACTGAGCTACACCCGCGCATTTTTTTCGAACCAATTTAATTTGGTACAAGCGGTCGTGTAAGGGGTTCATGCGTTCATGTCAAGAAGGATTATGCATTTTTAAAAAAAATTATCAAATCCCATCTTTATTCTTGCGTTTAGAAAAATTCTTCCTTAAATAGTCTTCATTCAATTGCTGATCATTGCATTGGGCGATTAGCTCAGCTGGTAGAGCGCCTCGTTTACACCGAGGATGTCGGGAGTTCGAGTCTCTCATCGCCCACCATATAGCTTTATATTCCTATTAAGTTTTTGGAATTCATATCTTTTTTACTGCGAGGGATGCCTTAATAAAGTTAAGGGAATAGGATTTTTCAACCTATCTCTATAGGACGCCTCTTTTTTTGCAAACTTTCTCAAGAACGTCTTTTAATTCTGCTAAGTTTTGTTGTGAAAAATTCTCTAAATTTCTAACAAACTCACCAACAGCTTCATGCCTCAACGGATCAGAAGTCTTGATTGTAAAACTTTTGCGACAAACATAAGCTTCTTTTCTTAAGAGTAAAGCCTTCTCTTGATCTAAATCATAGAGTTCAATTATCTTTTCCTACAGTCCTACAGGAACAGATTTTTTGCCAATTTCTACAGAAGATAAAAATGATACAGATATGTCTAATTTCTTAGCCATATCTATAGAGGCGTTCTGAGCGAACAATACGAAGTTTGCGTAAAGTTTTACCAAAGGGGGTAACATTTGAAAAATCCTTTAGAAAGAATAAGTATTTTATTCTGATTCTAATAAAGTTTTTCAAATTTTGGTTAGTCTTTATTTTTAGTGTGTGGAGATCTTGTCCAATACCTCTATACAAAAACCGTTATCAAGCATATACAATATCTCTTATGGTGAGAAATTATTAACTTTTCATCAGGAATAGTGTGTTTAATATCATTATAAAATTTAAATATTACAACGAGATATATAAATAAAATATATTGGTGTACTTATGCTTGTCAATCTTAATGCTATAATCCGCGATCTTTCTTCAGAAACGAATATCGTTACAGTTCTTAAGGAATCTATCGTTAACTCTATACAAGCTCATGCAACAAAAATTGATATTTTATTCCAACTTTATGGCAATGCAGATTTGTGGGAGAATCAACCAATTTTTTCTATAAGTGTTTTTGATAATGGAGATGGATTTACAAAAGAGAATATCAAATCTTTCTCTTCTTATAAAAGTGATTATAAAATTCAAGAAGGATGTAAAGGGGTTGGACGTATTACTTACTTGAAAATATTCGAAGAAGTTAAAATCATTAGTTTTAGCAAAGATGAACATCATGCTCAAATTTCACTGAATTTCACCCCACAGTTTACACAAGATTCTTTTAAAAAAGAAAATGGCGAAAAAGATAAATGGTGGAATACACATTTATCTTTTGAAGGGCCTTATAAACAAAATGTGTTAGATATAAACTTAGTTCATAATGAAATTTACTATCATCTTCTTCCTTTACTTTTTTTAAAGAAAGATGAAAATATCCAAATTAACTTTTATGTACATAATGTAGAAAATTTAGAAGATGTAAATAACTTAAGGGATGTAAAAAATTTAGAAGATGTAGAAAGCTTAGAGAAAAGAACAATCAATACGCAAGATTTACCTTACTTAGAATATAAAACTCTCAAAATCGGTCTTTCAAATATTCCCTTCAGCCTTTCTTATTATTTTGAAGATAACACAAATTCTAAGACTAAAGTAGAGGCTTACTATTGTGCTAATAATCGTACTGTTATGCCTTTTTTGACAAGGGGGTGACCCGAATTGCTGGTGTGACCATAACCAATCGTCCAGATACATGCCGTGTCTCTATATGCCTCTAAACGCAAACCTTCCCATTGTTTGATAAGCTCTAATCCTTCTTTCGATATCTTTCTCATCTGACGCTCCATAAAAAAAGCCCCACAAAAGTGGGGCTGGATAAAAATGTTTTCTTATGATCTCTATTGGCTATGCTCTTTGATCAGCTGCTCGACTTCTTCAACACGAAAGCCAAGTTGAAAGAGCGGTGCATATTCGCTTTCCTGTAATTCATACTGACAACGCTTTTCTACAAAATCACCATTTAAATCAAACGGCATGGTTGTTGTTAGACAAACCTTATGCGTGTCATCTTCAATCCCCTCTTCTCCCTCTCCAAGCTCTTTAACAAAGACCCAATAAAAACGTGTTGCTAAAAGATTCCCTAGCCTCCTTACGGTTTCAGCCTTATCAAAGGAAAGCATGTTCAGATAATCTTGCTTGCTATTTAAATGCTCTGGATAATCTATCATCTACCCCTCCTAAACAAAATGCCGTGGATAACTACAGCCACGGGCGCCAGCCGATTCATAAATGGCATTCCGTGTAATGACTGCACGCAGATGTGGATTGATATTCGTAGTATCAGACCAGTCTCCAGCAGCTCACAATGCATACATATCTTTTTTAAACTGTACATTTGGTGAGGTTCCAGTTACCGTTTGCATGAAACAAACATCTCTCACAAATTGCCAAACATAACCGCAACCATCTTCACAACCGATATGCGAAATCATCCGTATATTTGCCGTATTCTTATGACCTCCAGAATGTTTTGGTGAAGGTGCTTTTTTGCCTTGAATCCCACCACCTTCATTGCTTCCATACATCGCAGAGGTAAATTCTGTATTATTGAGCAAAGCCTTCTTAAAAGGAGTATCAATCAGACTGTGCTTTTTATTTGGAAGCTTTTAATGAAGATGATCAATTTACTTATGACCGTATAGGACGTGGAACCATTTTTATCCCTTATGTCACTTTATCTATGATTAGGGGCATTCAACCTTCACGGATTATTGCCATTATTCAAGCAATGCACCATGGAACAAATAATGACGGCTTATTGCAACGATTTCAAATGCTGGTGTGGCCCGATGAACGACAAGAGCGGTTATGGGTTGATAGACCTCCTAAACAAGAGGCATGGGAAAGCTATCAAGGAGTCTTTCGTTCTCTTTATGATAAACCTTTAGGATCACCAAAACACCCTATTACCATACGCTTTTCTGCTGAAGCTCAAGAAATGTTTCGTGTATGGTGGGAAAATTTTCAAAGAACAATCAAAGGAGGTCATTTCTCATCAAGTTTACAAGCACATCTTTTAAAAATGAATAAAACCATACCAACCCTTGCTTTGATTTTTGAATTGAGTGAGGGGGGGCGTTTTGAAATAGGCCTGCCTTCACTCACTATGACATTGTGTTGATCACCCTATTTGTTAAGTCATGCAAAACTCATTGTAGAGCCTTGTGATCATTTACCAGATGGTTTTACCTGCACGAGATGTTTATAAGCGTGATTGGAAGCTTTTAAAGGATAAAGGAATTATTCAACAAACTTTAGAGCTTTTATGCTGTTACAACTATCTTCGTGAAATTTATGAAGACAAAACCCAAAAGGCGGTCGGCCTACAAAACGCTATGAATAGCTCACCTTGGTGAAAAATCATAGGACCACACAATAGAGAAATCTCTTTTGACAGTTTTTCAAGCCAATCGCTCAACGCTCTTTTTAGTGACATTCTCTTCATTGCTCTTTTTTCAAAGAAAATGATCAGAGTTCTTCTTACAAAGAGTTTTGTTGCTTTTGGAGAGTTATTCCAATGTTTATGTTATTTTTTTAATAATAAAAAATAAAAAACATTATATTTTAATATTTTTGTTTAGGATCTTGAGCTACTCTATGGAAATTTCTATTTTTGTAAAAAATCCAAACGTGCAACAGCATGGTAAAATATATTTTTATGACGTTGGTGATGATCTCAAGAAAAAAGAAAAAAACCTTACGATAATAGGAGTCATTTGGAAGTATTGATGGTATTAAGTGAATATCAGCTACAATATCATTGGGATTTATATTACTCGTAATTGGCATTTTGGATGCATGGCTCATTTGTTCTGCGAATTATTGGACTTGAATGTTTAATCTATAAAGCCCAGTATTGATGATATTAGAATAAAAGCCATCTTGATTTGTAAGTTTAATCGAATGCAAATTGAGAACATTCGATATAATAACAAGCGTATGCTTCTTAGCTAGCCCCTTTTAAGTAAGATAATAAGTCCACCTGCCATACTGTTTTGATTGGGGTTGAGCTCAGCTTTATAATAAACATCAAGCTTAAAAATACCGTTCGCTTATTTTGAGTTACATCAAACTGAAATACCTATAATTCTTTCTCATCAAAAATCTTGAATAAAAAAGGCAAGTTGCTGCTTAAATTACTGCTAATATCAAAAAAATCAAAGCCAATTTTGCCACCATCTTTGACACTTTTAGTATATAAGATCCCGATACATGAGACAAGCACCATATCGTTCTTCCATCGGTATGTCCTATATCTATTCACGAAACATAGCTGCTTCAGAGTGGGAAATACTATATATTTGTAGCAATTTCTTTTAATTGATTCATATCAAAATACAAATCCGATACCTTTTGGCAAAATTTATCAAGATAAATAAACAATTCATCAGAGAGAGATATCTTTTTTTCTCGAATTCTCATTAAATCCTCAGTTTTATTATTTAACGGATGCGCTTCAAAATTACTTGCACGATTTCCTGCTAATTTGGTAGGCATATAATGATTTATGATGTTACAAAAACTACAATCTAAAGGGCCTGAAACATTACTTCCAACCATACCAACGTAGTTATTTTTATTCTCAAAACACTTATATAATTCTTTAATATTACTTGCAAATGGCTTATAGACAAAAGCATTATAGCCATATTCGTGAATTTTTTCATAACCACATTTCACGAATGTCTCATCAGCGATATTTAAGAAACCCAAATCTGGAATTTTTGAAGGAAATTTCACAGGCTGTTCTATTCCAAACAAATTATTCTTATCTATCCTATCAATAAAATAATTCCACTGCTCAAAATTAATACTTGCATTGAAATCAATAATAAATTTTACATTTTTGTTTTCATTAACAATTGCAATTGTATCATCCAAATACTGATTCGATGATTTCAATTTTATCAAATCGTAATTACGTATCTCATCATCAATAATTGCACCTATTCCTATCGTTTTAATAGATTTCATTAATCCAGAATTAATAATTTTAGCCATTTCAACTTTTTTAAAAAAATCTTCCAACCCAAAGAAATAGCTTAAAGAATTTGCAAAGTGTTTACTTTTATTTATTGATCGTTCATTTACAGATTTTATAAAATCGTCCGGCATTTCTCCGTGACTAGGTGACAATGGCAACTCCATAGCAAAGGGCGAAATAACTTTATCCTGAGCAGTAAATAAAATTATCAGTTCTGTTTTTTCAACTAACACACCAGAAGAACTGTGAAAAGAATCCGATAGTTTATATTTATTGGTGTAAACTCTGATGCGTATATCCATATTTTATCTCACAGCCAGAAAAAAAATCCCGTATCATATTTAACTGAAATCTATTCTCATACTTTTTTCTATTTTCAAAATTAACTAAAATGAACTCGGGAGTAGCGATACGTATTAGAGCTAACACTTCTGCCAAATCGAATCTCTCCGATAAAGTAATCGTCACACTATATGGTACGCTATCTTTTTTCATACATTCTATGTTACGCACCCACGTTTGTTTATATTTTTTACTGTCTAGATTTCTTATCTCTGAAATAACATCTGTGCCTATTTGTATCCCTAAAAAGAACGGATTACTCTTTAATAGCTTCAAATATGGTTGAATATAGATGTGCCCCCCTGTTGCAATCCGAAAATATTTTTTGCAAATGAGACACATACAAGTATATTTATGAAGTAAATCATAATCGAGCTCAAAAGGCTCTCCACCAGAAAGAATAATAAAATCAGATTTTATGTCATTTATTGTATATAAAGATTCAGGCAACGCGTCATCTCTCACCATATATTCCATCGAATACGGACAATGATTGCAGCCCGCACTGCAATTTTCATTACAAATTACAATATTATCGCCCATGAAATTTCTTATTCAAGTTCATATAATCCAATACTAATTGTTTCATGAAAATATTTTGGTATAGAGAAAGATCAGAAATTTTTTTAGCCACAAACGCTTTTATCATTGGTAAAGCTTCATCCTTTGATATAGACAGCAAATGAGAAATATAGTCTATCCGTTCTTCTAAATTGAGAGATAATCTTGGACTGGTGAAAAATGTTAAGATATCCAATTCCGGACTGGCTTCTTGACATAAATCCCAATCCACTACCATAAAAGAACTATCAGAAGTAACAATGATATTATCAGGATGTAAATCTCCATGTGATAAGATTATATTCTTGCTTAATCGATCTTGAAAGATCTTATTGATTTGATCAATAATCGCCTTTTGATGTAGCAAATCCATTTGGCTCAATACAGTACCCCGGATAAACTCCCATTCGACTATTTCATCGCAAAGTGTTATCAAATTTGGTGCAGGATAGAGACTTTGTCGAAAAGAGCCATCCTTGATGTTTTCATTAATGCACGATGCTTCCGGATAAATTTGCCCATAGCAAAACTCTTGATGCTTGCGTTTCAAGAAATGTTGTTTTGACGATTGTGCATTTTCAGGCTGTAACCAAATGATTTCTTGTTTTCTGACAAAAATAATTAAAGCAGACACCCCAAAAATCACAGCCATAATCACTGCCAACCACAAATTAGCTTGCCAGAATGTTGAAAAAACATGACCGTATAAAAAACTGAATGCAAAGGATACAACAGCTGTAATAATGGCTGTAAATGATAAAACAGTCGCGATAGCTTTGGGATCAATCAGTGAATTTATAAGAAGAGACGACAGATAAGATCGATAAGCAGATTTAAAAACACATAGCAGTAAAAATCCTAATATAAGAGCCGCAATGATTTGAAATGACATGAGAAAAAAAGCAATGGTTACCATACAACCAATCATTAAGACGGGAAAAATAGGATTTTGAAACTTTGAAAAATACTTCTGAAACAATATATTGGAACTTGCTGAAAAAAAATTCCCAATGATAAAAATAATCGAAACCAAAATAGCAGGTTGAAATGGCAAAAAATCAGAAAATGCGATAGAAACAGTTCGATTATTAACCAAAATAGCAAAAGCTGAAACTGCACTTAAAAAAACAAGAGTGAAGCGATAAGGGTTTTTGACTTCTTTACGGCTGGCGCACATAACTGTGAAAATACTCGGATGAGCGTTGATATGAAAACTATCTAATCCCTTCGTCAGTTTTGAAAACATAAAAATAGCAAAAATTAATGAAAGGATTTGAAAAATTACAGGCAATGCAGGATGCACATAATAAAGTATTCCCCCTAAAAAAATAAGTACCGTTGTCACACTATAGGTAACAGCAGCCACTTCGGACTTAACGGAAAACAGTGTGCGATGCTTTGGTACTACAGAAAAGAGTAAACTATCTTCCGCACCTGAGAAACAAGCGGCCGCTAATGTGATACACAACAAATAAGTGGCGTAAGCAAAATATGCATAATTCATAAAAAGAGCTAAAAAACCGCAAAGAAAGAAAAACAGCCCAGTATAAATAACGCGCTTACTTCCATAAACATCTGATAATAAACCCAAGGGGACTTCTAAGATCAAAGGAAGCAATAAAAAATAACTACCGATTAAAACAATATCCGCTTGCGACAAATGCAATTTTTCCGACAAAAAAAGTGGTAAAACAGCAACCACTAGAGCAGTAGACTTGCTAACGCTATAAATCTTAAATTGCTTAACCTTATCCACAAAATACCTTCCCACGACATCCGCTACATGCGCCAGATTCTTTCAAAGATTTTAAAACGCTTTGAGCAGACCAATCTATTGCCTCATAATTTGTAGATTCCCAAAAGCTTCTGAATAAAAGCAATTTTTTAAATCTCCATTATAGTCCAATACCAAGGATCAAAATGGAAATAAACACATTAACGGCGACGAAACGTACGCAGAATTTTCGCCTAAGTAATAATTAATACAATTTACAAAATTTTGTGACGTCCATGAGATTTTCCTTTCTTGGAACTTTTTATCTATATAAATCTGGAGGGGGGATTCTTTCCTTGATAATTCATCTCTCAAATGAAAAAGTGAAGCGTTTGGCGGAAGAGTTTTGTTTCTTAAAGCCTTAGATCGATCCTTTGTATTATTTTTTCTAGAAAAACTAAATGACGACGTATCGAGCGGACTGAATCCGATATAATCGACATCTTTGCTTATACAAAAATCGATAAAATTAATAATATTTTCTAGAATCTCTTTGGTAACTGTCGCTCTTATTCCTATACTTTGCAGAGGTTGAAGATTCTTAACTGTTTCAATGTTTTTCCACACGCGATCAAATTTATTCGCCCCCCGTATATCATAATATCCTTGGACACTAGTCGAATCCATAGAAATAACAATTTCTTTTATGTCATACTGTGAAATCCATAAATTTTTATGCAATAAGATGCCATTAGTATTTAATTCAACGGGCAGACCTAGTTCATTCAACGTTAATAAAATATCTTTAAGCTTCGGATGCATTAAAGGTTCTCCCCCAGAAAGCATCACTGAGGCAGCTCCTTTTTCTTTCAACATTCTAAATAAGGGTATTAAACTTTCTGGAGTATGCCAATTTTTTTCCTTAATCCTCCAGCAATCGCACATGATACAAGGGCTATTGCAATTCTGGATAATATGTATAATAGGTGTTACAGGTACCCATAATTTTTTAAGATCAAAAATCGAATCTGACGCACTAATCAAGTTTTCCTTCTTTAAAAGAAAGCCATTCTTTTCTAGTTCTCTTAACAAGATTAAAAAATCTGATGCTAAAATCTCTGTCTCTACATTAAGCTTTGCCGCAACAGTTTCAATTTTCTGATTCTGTAAAAAAGCTGAATCAATTAAAATTATAGCTGAATCATTAAGCACAATAGTCTAAAAATCATTTAATCTAGTTATGCTATTCTCGTCGAGATTAATACGAAACATTTCCCCTCCTAAATTGTTTCTCAATAATACAATGGATAAGGGCGCTGCACCGCCCTTATCCTGCTTTTTTATTTTTTTCTATCTCACACCAATGGTTTATAACAAGTTAAAGTTGCACTATTCACAGTGCCAATCACCTGCGGTTTTTTATATGACATAATATCCCCCTCATATTGTTATTATGTACTTTATTTATATTCAAGACAATTAGTATTTTATAAAAAGTCTAAAATTCTACAACTTTATAATTGTAAAGTCAATTTAACTGTATTACGCAATATTCAGTTTGGAAAACAAATTAGCCTATACCGGTATAAATCGAAAAACTCTTGTGCTCAGCTAATTTCCATTTTAATTATTAAGTTCATTCAAAAAGTGTTATTCCTGATTTCAATGGCTATTTCACTTCAATCGCAATAAGAAATATGCAATGCTCTGCTTTATCAAGTAATTTTAAAAAGTTTTTTTGGGGCTGAAATAAAGAATAGTTGTTGCGTAAATCAGCTTCTCAGAAGAAAAATTTTTCAATTATTTTTCTGTTTTAATTGTAATTTTGTGAACTACTACTTGCGGTGAAATTACCTTTAAAAGAGGTTCTACTCGACGCCAAAATACAAACTTTTATTTCTTATTAAAGATACAATCATATTGATTTATAATGATAATCTAGCGTTATTCATATTGAATTAGACCCTCGAATAACGCAAGATTCTCTCATTCCAAACCTGTTTATGTTGAATCAATCAAAACCACTCGCTTGCACATAACAAGCGGGATGAGTATGTGGATAAAATTTGTATAAGATTAAAAATGGCTCTTATGAACCGTCTTAATGCAAGGGCTGTCGCAACATTGGGGGCTGGCAAATATAATGATGGTGCCGGCTTGCTTCTTCATAAGCATAAAGATGGTGGTGCTCAATGGCTTTATCGTTATACCATTCACAGGGGCTGTCGTAAAATAGGCTTGTAGCGTGTTAAAGTATGTCTCTTTTAAATAAGTCCATGAATTGGCAATGTAAGTGTATTTTGTTTGAGACGCTCTGTTTTTCGTGAGGGAACTTACTCCATTAAAGAACATGATAAACAAAAGCATGAGATAATGCATAATCTTTTCATAAGATATTACCGTAGATACTTTAGAAAGATGCAAGGCCGAATCAAAAGAAAATATTTTTTTACTTGTTAAGCTTTTTATTCCTCTCAAATCGAGAGTACAAGTTGTTTTAGAGATTACACAAACAGACTGACACAATAATTTACCTTCGTCTAGCAAAAGCTATTACAGCAAGAAAAGTACACGCTTTATTAAGCAAGCAATATCATAAAACGACGAATAGACCAGCAATGGAGTGGAAAGGCCGTACTGAATTTATAATAATAGAATCCAACCACGCTTTTTGAAAAGGACAAAGCGCTTTAAGATAAAAATCCTACACTAAATCCGTAATTTCTTACCTTTTTTACTAGAAAATTATATAGATAAAAAATCAATGCATTTTTTCTTAAAACAGTTGTAGCCAATTAACCTTTGTTTTTTTGTTTAGCTTATTTATAGAAGCAACTTGATCGAATGGTATCGGCTTATCAACCATGATAGGACCAATTTCTGGCAATTTAACTGCAACAGTTTTATTACGTTGTTCTTGTTCAACAGCAGCTGCTTTAGCTAATTCTTTTTTGTTCCTTGTATTGCGCTGCTCTTTTAACAAAACAGTTTCTCTTTTTTTCGCAACATTTTCCGACGCTAATGAATATGGGGCAGCATTTCCAGGAGTATAAGAGGACATTAAATATGCACCATCATAATAGCCAACAGGTGCTTCAGCAATATACTCTACTTTAACATCTGCAACTCCCCTATCTACATACCCCAGTATTGTCGCAGCTTGCCTTGATAAATCAATGATTCTGTCTTTCATAAAAGGTCCGCGATCATTCACTCTAACAACGATTGAAGATCCATTTTTCAAATTAGTGACACGAGCATAGCTAGGTAAAGGCATTGTAGGATGAGCAGCAGTCAAAAGATTCATGTCATAAATTTCACCGTTGGCAGTTAAACGTCCATGAAAATCTGAACCATACCATGATGCTTCGCCAACACGTTTATAAGTTGGATCACTTTGAGGATAATACCACTTTCCTTTTATTTGATAAGGTTTACCAACAATCGCTCGTCCACGCTTTTTTTCTTCCGATTGATTCTTCTTATTGGAGACTTGTTGAGGTAGTACAGAAGTGTTTACGTTAATTGGTTTATTATGATAGGAATCTTTTATTGAAAAATTCATAGTTTGGCTTGCGCAACAAGATACCAGTGACTGAGAAATGACGATCATAGAAAACAATTGAAGTGTTGGTTTAATCATAAAAGTAAATTTCTTTTTTCTATTTGAAGGCATCTATTCAGTCCACTTATTTCTGTTAAGTACTACTGTAAAAACCACGTCACGCTCTTTGTACGCAACGGAAGAATTTACGTTTTTAAATGATTCCCCTCGCGTATATACCACTCTTGAATTGGCCCCTTTTATCAAGAAATTAACGTATTGTTAACCTTTTTATGGTTTTCATACAAAATAAATGTACTATAGTAGATGTTAAAAAGATTAAAATTTAAACAAATCAACATCTTATAGAAAATTCATTTCATAATATAAGTGTGAATAAGTGGTGATTTTAGCAACTGTTTTGCGAATCATGTAATGCAGTGGGTATTAAAAACCACCTATGGATTGAGAAAATTAGAAACCGCATGTGCTGCCAACGCAGGTACAACCCTATCCGTAAGTTTGTTGAAAATGGAGACAGCATAGCACCGCTCTATTCCAAAAACAGCTGATAGAAAATGACAGACTATAGAATCGATAAAAACTTCAAAAAGAATCAAAACAAAAAAGATTCTTAAATTTTTTATAGCCTATTGATATTACTTAAATTTGGTGAGCGCGCAGGGATTCGAACCCTGGACCTACTGATTAAAAGTCAGTTGCTCTACCAGCTGAGCTACGCGCTCTCACACAAGCTATCTAGTTTGCAGAAAGTGAAGGGAACATACGGTTGACTTTCCATTTGGTCAACACCTTTTGGAAAAAATATTATTATTTTCTTCAGTTATCAATAATTTTCCGTTTTCGCCCCTTTACTTCATCATTGTATAAGTACTCTTTAATCTTCTTTTTGAAGTTTCAATAAAGGAAAAATTTCACTGCAAAATATTGCATAGATTCGAAGCGTTAAAATTATGAGCAATACCCCCTTCCCCTCACATGGGTTGTTGAGCATAATGGGTAGAGAAGAAAAAATACCTTTTATTATAATATTATTTTTATATCTTTATATTTAGTGTTCAATTCTCAAATATGAATACAGCTTTATAAGATAATATATTGATTTATAATAATTTATTACTTTTTACTTGAGTGAAAATTCTCAAATACTGTAAGTTTTTCTCATTTCAAATCTTTTTTATATTGAAACAATAAAAAGCATTTTCTTGACCGATATAAGCGAGAGAATAAAACTATAAAAAAGAAATGAAAATACCTTTTATGCTTCCTTTCAATAACCAAAAATTATCGCAACATTAGGGTTCATGGAAATAGTATATAGCGGTTGACACGTTAGACTTGAAAATGGAACAATGAGCAACAATGGCTTTGAGAGTATGATTTTTATTCATGTATAATGAATATATAACGAAAGCCAATTTATCCTATAGAATCAAGTAGATATGAAGCAAAAATTTAGTCTCATTGAAAATATCCCGAATGACTATAAATTATGCTCACTATTAGAGCTGTAGATAATTTTACTAAGAATAAAAAAGCAGAAATAATATGCAGTATGCAAAATTATTTTAAGTGTTTTGAATATATAGAATGCCTTCTAGTTAACTTTTTTATATCAAAAATTATAAAATACGTAGATATATTTTTAGAAGAAAAGGATAATACTAGTCACAAAATTTAGTGTTGGATAATTCAGTCAGAACTATAAAGTATATTTATACATTATTTAATATTAATGTATATATACAGTATATAAATAATAATTTAAATATATCTATAAATAAACATATTGATTTATTAAACGATAAGATCAAAAACAAATAAAATAATTTTGATTTGGCGATAAAAAATTGTAAAAGTGTTATATATACATGTATTTTTACTTTACTAATTTTTATTATTTTGATTGGAATGTTGAATGCTAACATGTAAACAGTATGAGCTACTCTTATTTATTCATAACCATATAAAAGAAACTGGTGTTCCTCCTTCTTTTGAAGAAATGAAAAATGCATTAGAACTTTCTTCAAAGTCTGGTATTCATAAGCTCATTATAGCCTTAGAACAACGAGGTTTTATACGTCGCTTGCCCAATCGTGCTCGTGCTGTGGAGGTGATTCGACTTCCTGAGAAAATAACATTTAACCTTTCTTTAGCACGTAAAATTTCTCCCAGTATGATAGAAAGAAAGAAAAGGGAAATATCAAAAAGCTTGAGTCCCTTTGATGAAGAAGAAAAAAAAAATATCACCATTCCTATTATGGGACGTATTTCTGCGAGCGTACCCGCCTCTGCTATACTGCAACAAATAAACAGCCTTTCTCTTCCACTCGATATGGTTAATACAGGTGAGCACTACGCATTAGAAGTTAAAGATGATTCTATGATGGAGGCTGGTATCTTTGATAAAGATACGATCATTGTAAAACGTCAAAATACAGCAATAACAGGTGAAATTATTGTTGCGTTTATTGATAAAAAAGAAGCCACATTAAAACGTTATCGACGCAAAGGAGCTTCTATTGCATTAGAAGCCGCAAATCCTCATTATGAAGTACGGACATACGAATCCGAGCGTATAGAAATACAAGGAAAACTTACCGGACTTATTCGCAAATATTAAAAAATAAACCTTATAGTACGCGATAGATATCGCAGTAAGAAGCTGTTGAGTATTTTTTTATTGTGCCACACGCAATTGACTTCTTCTCCACAGCCAAAGGATGCCCCCAATTCGGTTTATAAACAATCCAGATCCTTATCGAGCGGGTTTAATTTTCCCTTCCCTCCATGTTCTTCACTTAATGCAAGGCTTGACAAGTAAGTTTTAAAATATTCACCACGTACTTTGAAAAGAACTTAAATGCTTTGAAGGAAGCTTTCTTATATCATCATCCTCAATAACGGAATTTTACGATATAATAAGACAAAATTGTATGCATGCATACAAACACATAAAATTTTGTAGAAAAAAATCAAATAACTTTGTAACAGATTGTATTGCATAGGTATAAAAACAAAGAACATTATTTTTAAATTAATAAAAGCGTAACTCAATCATTCATAGTAATTGTAGGATCATCATGGTAGCACCTCGTATTAGTTTTGTCTCCCTCGGATGCCCAAAAGCACTCGTAGATTCTGAGCGAATTATTACACGCCTTCGCTCTGAAGGGTATGAGATTTCACGTCAACATCAAGGAGCTGATGTCGTTATTGTGAATACCTGTGGTTTTCTTGACTCGGCAAGGAGAGAATCGTTAGCCAATATTGATGAAGCTCTTAAAAAAAATGGAAAAGTTATTGTAACAGGGTGTCTTGGTGCTGATCCTGATGCTATTCGCCAAACATATCCTAATGTATTGGCTATTACAAAACCGCAAGCTTATGAAAGCGTTATAGAAGCTGTTCATACAGCAATTCCTCCTGTTCATGATCCTTTTCTTGATTTAGTTCCTCCCCAAGGTATTCGTTTAACACCTCGCCATTACGCCTACTTAAAGATTTCTGAAGGATGCTCTAATCGGTGTAGTTTTTGTATCATCCCTACACTGCGTGGTGATCTCACTTCACGTCCCATCAGCGATGTTCTTCGTGAAGCTGAAAAACTCGTGCAAGCGGGTGTAAAAGAACTTTTGGTTATTTCACAGGATACGAGTGCTTATGGTGTTGATCTTAAATATCTCGAAAATTCTTGGAAAGATCGTACAATCAAAACTAAATTCTTTGATCTTTGTCGCGAACTAGGCGATATGGGTATTTGGGTACGTATGCATTACGTTTATCCTTATCCCCATGTTGATGAAGTTATCGAACTTATGGCTGCAAAAAAAATTCTTCCTTATCTGGATATACCTTTTCAGCATGCATCACCAACTGTTTTGCGTCACATGAAGCGTCCCGCACTTATGGAAAAAACAAACCGTAGAATTAAAAAATGGCGGAAAATATGTCCAGATCTTACTTTGCGATCAACATTTATCGTTGGTTTTCCTGGTGAAACGAATGAAGATTTTAATATACTTCTAGAATGGCTAGAAGAAGCAAAAATTGAACGCGCGGGGTGCTTTAAATATGAAGAAGTAAAAGGAGCTGCCGCAAATGATTTGGGATTAGAAAATATTCCTGAAGAGGTGAAAGAAAACCGCTGGCATCGTTTTATGGCAAAACAACAACAAATTTCTACACATCTTTTAAAGAAAAAAATTGGAAAAAGACTCCGAGTGCTTATCGATGAAAGTCAAGGAAAAGTTGCCAAAGGACGTAGTCAGTACGATGCTCCAGAAATAGATGGTGTTGTCCATATATCATCACGACGCCCACTGCGTGTTGGTGAATTTGTCACCGTTAAAATCGAACAATCGGATGCCTATGACCTTTATGGTATAGCAGTTTAAAAATTTAACTCCTTCCCTGTCCTCAATGATGAAGATTTCTATCAGCATTAGTTTATAAAAAAGCGACTTTTCATAACAAGAACCGATCATGTGACTTACTTCATGAGAATTTATGAGCAATCCTTACTCTGAATGTTTGCTATACACTCCCAAAACACCAAGCAGTTATATATTCTCTTAATTTAATGCCTTAAAATGAGCTTTAAATGGCGGTGACGGCGGCGCAAAAGAATAAAATCCACAAGGCTCACCATTTTTAATTAACAAAAGAGCAAATCGACAACCGTACTATTTTCCCATTTTTCATATTACGACAGTCATTGGTTAGTGAAAGGAAACTTTTTTCAAGAGTGTTTTATGCACACAAGAACTTCCTTTGTGATATGCAAACGGATGTTTTTTATGGTTGCAATATAAGAGAATTTGAAACAAAACAATCTGACGATATTTAAATGAAAAAAATAAATTATCATTATAAATAAGTCTCTTATCTTAAACTCTTTAAACTTATTTTTAAAATATCTAATTTTTATTAACACGTTTTAAAATCAAAGAATTTCTTATCAAGCAAATGACTTGGGCGTACATTTGTTAAAGCGCGAATCATCGTATCTTTACGTCCTGGCATTTGTCTTTCTATATTTTTCAGCATTTCTTTCATTGCATTACGTTGTAATCCATCTTGACTACCGCAAAGATTACAAGGAATAATTGGAAATTGCATTTCTTGAGAAAATTTTTCCATATCTTCCTCAGCAGCATAAACAAGAGGACGTAATACAAAAAGATCTCCTTCATCATTTTTAAGTTTTCCAGGCATGGCAGCTAATCGGCCACCGTGAAACAAATTCATAAAAAATGTTTCTAAAACATCATCACGATGATGACCTAAAACTAATGCAGAACATCCCTCTTCACGTGCAATACGATAGAGATTACCACGTCGTAATCGAGAACAAAGTGAACAATATGTCTGCGACTCTGCCAATTTATCTGTAACAATGGAATAAGTATCCTGATATTCAATACGATATGGAATTTTATAAGAACTTAAAAAGTCTGGAAGAATATGCTTAGGAAATCCTGGTTGCCCTTGATCAAGATTACAGGCTAGAATTTCAACGGATAAAAGACCTCGCCACTTTAAGTCTAAAAGAAGCGCTAATAAACCATAAGAGTCTTTTCCACCCGATAAAGCAACAAGCCATTTTTTCCCTGTAGAGAGCATAGAAAAATCATCCAAAGCTTGTCGCATATGACGTAAAAGTCGTTTGCGCAATTTATTAAATTCTACGCTTGAAGGAGCAACACGAAACATTGGATGACAATTATCTGCTTCGCTTATTAAAGGATCATCTCTCCCTTTGTTTTCTTCTATTGCCTGATATTCAACTGAAACATCATTCATAATACCATATCCTGCACAATAAACGGCTCGTTTTGCAAAGATAAAAACAAATATTAAAGCAAGCTTACATCTATGTTTTTTGAATTTATAAATTAGATACACAAAAAAGAAATGGAACTATACAAATTTATGACTATAAAACATAGCAATAAACTTAATATAGAACCATTTACAAAAAGAACTTATTAACTTCAAATATTGTAAGAATAACACAATATTTTGAAGTTATCATAATAGAAGAGAGAAACAATTTCTCTTACAGAAAAATTATCGAGAATAAAATTCAACAACCAGATTAGGTTCCATTTGCACAGCATAAGGAACATCTGCAAAAGCAGGAATACGTGTAAAGGTTGCTTTCATCTGTTTATGATCTGCTTCAATATAATCAGGGACATCACGTTCTGCCAATTGCACTGATTCTAACACTAAAACAAGTTGTTTCGATTTTTCCCGAACCTCAATAACATCACCTGGTTTACAACGATAAGATTGAATGTTTGTGCGCCGCCCATTGACATTAACATGACCGTGATTGATAAATTGGCGAGAAGCAAAAATCGTAGGTACGAATTTTGCACGATAAACAACAGCATCCAAACGTGATTCTAACAGACCGATAAGATTTTCACCAGTATCGCCCCGTCGACGGGCAGCTTCTTCATAGGTTTTATGAAATTGTTTTTCTGAAATATCTCCATAAAACCCTTTCAATTTCTGTTTAGCGCGCAACTGCACCCCATAGTCAGAAAGTTTTCCTTTACGACGCTGTCCATGCTGACCTGGACCATAATCACGACGATTGACAGGAGATTTTGGACGCCCCCAAATATTTTCTCCCATACGACGGTCAATTTTATACTTTGTTGTTTCGCGTTTACTCATCGCATTTCCTTATAAAATAAAACACGAGATCTTAAGACCCCAAGGAAACGCGCCCTCCTCTGCCTTTAAATACTAAAGACTGACAGAATACCTTAACATATCAATATGCAAAGTTATCCACGGGACACGTCAATTAATGCTATTTTCTTGAAAAAATAGCTAGATCATCATTATTGGTCTCGTAACCCAAAGTCAACTCCTTTCATGAGTTTTAAGCCAAATCCTTTAAACAAATTCTCCGTTAAAGAAGTGATATTTTTTGATGTCAACAACGCAAAATCTTGATATTTCTTTATATATTGATGGTGTATCTTTCCCGACAATGGTAATAAAGATCTGATATGTTTGGCGATCGCTTTCGCCGGATCAATCCACTCAACGGACCATAAAGCATGTTCACGAAAGAAATTAATCAAAAAAGGATAATGTGTGCAGGCTAAAACAATAACATCCGTATATTGTCCATTTTTTTCCACAAAACATGGCAAGATTTCTTTTCTTAACTCTTCTGAATCGATAGATTTTCCCCGTAAATAATCTTCAGCAAGTCCAGCCAGCTTTTTACTTCCCACAAGCTGAACATGACACTGTCCAGCAAAAGAGTTAATTAATTCATTTGTATAAGCACGTTTAACTGTTCCAGGAGTCGCTAATACGGAAATAAAACCAGATTTTGTTTGTTCAGCAGCTGATTTAATTGCAGGAACCGTTCCTACAAAAGGGACATGAGGAAAATTCTGTCGTAAATCTGCTATCATCAGTGTAGAAACAGTGTTGCAAGCAATCACACATAAAGCTGGATTGTAACGTGTTAAAAGATTTGTAAAAATCTTCAAAATACGCTCTTTCAAAATATTTTCTTTCCAATTTCCATAAGGAAATCCTGCATCATCAGCAACATAGATAAATTGCATGTCGGGGATAAGAATACGCGCTTCCCTGAACACTGTTAAACCACCAATACCGCTATCAAAAAAAAGAACAGGTCGTTCATCCATTAGTTTTCACACTTATTTTTAATTTTTTTACGATCACGCTCTTCCGGTGCTCTACTCCCCCGTGGATATTGTGGCGAAAAATGATCCAAAGAAGATATAATGCCTCGCAATAAACGAACCTCAGGTTCACTAAAGTTAGCGCGCGTAAAAACAGAGCGCAAATTTGCAAGCATTACTTCTTTACGTTCTGGTGGTCTAAAATACCCACGGATATTCAAAGCCTCTTCTAACTGAGATAAAAAACCATGGAATATTGTTTTATTTGCAGGTTCCATCTCTGCTGCACGAAATGCCGTATCGCTGACATTCTCTAAACCAGCTTTCATCCATTCGTAAGACATTAAAAGAACCGCTTGCGCAATATTAAGTGACGCAAAAGCAGGATTAACTGGAAAAGTAATAATTTCATCAACAAGGCTGATTTCATCATTTTCTAGTCCCCATCTCTCTCTTCCAAAGACAATCCCAGTCTTATGTCCGATACTTTCACGCTGACGTAATACGCTTGCTGCTTCGACAGCACTTTTTACAGTTTTAAATCCACATCTTTCACGTGCTGTTGTGGCAAAAACATAGTGTAAATCTGCAATTGAATCACGCAATGTGTTAAAAATCACAGCATTATTAATGACATGATCAGCTTTACTCGCAGCAGCTCTAGCTTTTTCATTTGGAAACATCTCTCGAGGATTGACTAATCGAAGCTTAGAAAGCCCAAAATTTGCCATTGCCCTTGCGACCATACCAATGTTTTCAGGAAGCTGCGGTTCAACTAAAATAATAATGGGACCATTTGTTAAATTTTCACGATTCCTATTCGTTCCTGCCATCAATTTTACCTAGTTTCACTTAAACTATCTCCCTCTCCACTATTTTTTACGAAACCTTTTTCACAATACTCTAATGCTGTTTAATAATAACTTATAGATAATCTATCTTTTCATTCAAAGATAATAGTTTCTAAACCTAATAATAAATTTTAAAAGCCATTAAAGTGAACGATGGAATTTATAACAATTTATATAAGATATCGTAGCGTTTTTTACATCAATTTTATCTTTTTAAATAGGGAACAGCCCCTATAAATCATAATCTCAGTTGAATTATGAAATCATAAATCCTAAAAAAGGGATATGCACTTTATGCCCAAACTTTTTCCTGCAAAGCTTATCCGTCGTTATAAACGTTTCCTTGCGGATGTTCAACAAGATGATCAGCATGTCCTCACCGTGTCTGTACCTAATACAGGATCAATGCTTGGATTAACAGCTTTCAACACCAATATTTGGCTTTCTTATCATAACAACATCAAACGAAAATATGCCTATCAATTAGAAATTATTGAAGCCGATAATACTTTGGTTGGCATTAATACGTCTTTACCCAATAAACTTGCGTTAGAAGCAATTCAAAATGGATTACTACCAGAATTAAATGGATATAAAACAATTTTAAAAGAACAACGCTATGGGACACAATCACGAATTGACTTTCTTTTACGTGATGACATTCTTCCTGATTGTTACCTAGAAGTCAAAAATGTTCATTTTATTCGTCAGAAAGGATTAGCAGAATTTCCTGATAGCGAAACAAAACGTGGTGCACGTCACCTTGATGAGCTCATAGAAGTTGTACAACAAGGAAAACGAGCTGCTATGCTTTATATTATTCAACGAGAAGATTGCTCAGCTTTTACAATTTGTCATGATCTTGATCCACTCTATGGACGTAAGTTTGATTTAGCATTAAAATCAGGAGTAGAATGTTATGCTGTAAAGTGTCATGTAAGTGTAGAAGGCATTTTTCCGATTCAGAGAGTAAAAATAGAAAATAGAAGAAACAATGACTGAGTATATCGAATATAATAAAATCCCTTTAAAATTTAATGGAAAAATCCGCATTTTCGATGATTATGCTTTTGCTAAAATGCGTGAAGTTGGTCGTATTGCTGCAGAATGCCTTGATGCGCTTACAGATATTATTAAGCCGGGCGTTACTACGCAAGAAATAGATGATTTTGTATTTATTTTTGGAGCTAAGCGAGGAGCACTTCCTGCTGATCTAAATTATCATGGATACAGCCATTCATGCTGTACATCTATCAATCACGTTGTCTGCCATGGCATTCCCAATAAAAGACCTTTGCAAGAAGGTGATATTGTAAATGTTGATGTAACCTTTATCCTTGATGGTTGGCATGGGGATTCAAGCCGAATGTATCCTGTTGGAAAAATTAGGCGTGCCGCAGAACGCTTGCTAAAAATAACCTATGAAAGTCTTATGCAAGGAATCGCTGTCGTTAAGCCTGGAGCAACGACAGGTGATATTGGGGCAGCCATTCAACAGTATGCAGAATCTGAACGCTGTTCAATTGTGAGAGATTTTTGCGGACATGGTATCGGCCAGCTTTTTCATGATGCTCCCAATATTCTCCATTATGGAAATCCTGGAGAAGGAGTTGAATTAAAACAAGGTATGATGTTTACAATTGAGCCTATGATTAACCTTGGTAAACCACAAGTTAAGATTTTATCTGACGGTTGGACTGCTGTTACCCGTGACCGCTCTCTGACAGCACAATATGAACATACAATTGGTGTTACAAATGAAGGGTATGAAATATTTACACAATCTCCTAAAAATATTTTTTATATTCCAAATTCCCATACCTAACGCAATGTAGAGATGTTATGGCTAAAAAATTAAATCAAAAGGAAGATACTCAAAGTAATCACTTTGCATTAACATCGAGTTCTCCACTCACCCCAGTATCAGAAAGAAAAAGTGAAGAGCCTCAGAAAAACGCACAGCTTCATAAACATTATCAAGGCCATCGTGAACGTCTTCGGAAGCGCTATTTAAAGTCAAAAGGAAATGCAATTGAAGATTATGAATATCTTGAATTATTGCTTTTTCGCACAATACCCCGTGCAAACACAAAACCCATAGCTAAAAATTTGATAGCGCGTTTTGGTTCATTAGCTGATGTGTTGGGAGCGGATATTCACCGACTTCAAGAAATTCCAGGATGTGGTCCCGCCACTGCAGTTGATTTAAAAATTATTTCAGATGTTGCTGGACGTCTTGCTCGTGCGCAATTGTTTAAGCGCGATATTTTTTCATCATGGGATAAAGTGTTAGCGTATTGTAAAGCTGTTATGGCTCACGAAACACGTGAACAGTTTCGTATTTTGTTTCTTGATAAGAAAAACGGCTTACTTGCTGATGAGGTGCAACAAACTGGAACCATTGATCATACCCCTGTTTATCCTCGTGAAGTTATTTCTCGAGCTTTAGAGTTATCCGCATCAGGACTTATCTTAGTCCACAATCACCCTTCTGGCGATTCCACCCCCTCTAATGCAGATATAACAATGACATATAGATTAAAAGATGCAGCAAATGCATTAGGCATTATTATCCATGACCATCTTATTATTGCACGAAATAACCATACGAGTTTTAAAGCGTTAAAACTTATATAAATCTTATGGGATAAAAAAGACTTCATTCAACTATGAATAACGAATCAATTTTCTAAATCAATATCTAATATAGCCATTGAGAAATTATAGGAGAGCTCATCTTCATCTTCATCTCGATAGATAATGCCTAAAAACTCATCTCCTATATAAACCTCACAAGAATCACTCTTTTTAGGCCGTGCTCTGACTTGCAATGCTGAGTTTTGGAATATATTTTTAAAATAATTATCAAGTTTTTTTATTTCATCAGCATTCACTATGCTCTCCTGTTTTTTTGAAACGATTAAAATAATTGCGTGTCGTGCAAATAAGACACTCTTATGATTCTGTAAAGTCAGTAAAAAAGCATAATCTGAATATTTACTTAATATTACATATATTCACAACGTTCTTTATACATTCATAAAGAACGTTTACAAAAGGAGTCTATCATTATTAAATATACCCGTATAGATTAAAAAATGGCAAAAAAAAACTGTATATTTTTAATAATTTTACTTTATCTCCAATTTTAGCATCTGTATTTAAAATGCATATTCGTAAGAATAAATTGATCAATAATTTATAATTTTGTTTATTTTATAAAAAATACAAATAAAAATATTTTTTTATTTAAAACTACATTTTTTAGCAAAAAATATTTATTACATCATTCGAAAATAATTCTTTTTAATAACCTTTAAAGTATAATTATCTAATCTTAGAAGAATTACCTCTCTGGAAAATATACAAAATAAGCTAATAAGAGTTTATTTTTCTTTTCATTTTTTATAAAAACTTACGTCATAACAGAAAGATTTTTAATAAGCTTTTTTCAATTTATACGAAATAAAAATATTGGGTATTTCTGTAAATTCTAAAAGCTATGAAGAGTTCTTATTTTATAGGATAACGAGAAAGAAAATCGATAACGCCTTTTTTATAAACTTTATCGCCTACAGCAAGCATATGATCTCGATCAGGAATTGATAAAGCTTCACCACAAGGCAACAAGGCTGCCAATGGCTCTGCATCACCGCCAATTTCATCTAATGAACCAACGGCAACAAGTGCTGGTTGTTTGATTTTGTAAACTTCAGACGCCGTTAACTCCTGTTTTGATGTAATGATACAAGCAGCAAGAGCACGCCTATCGCTTTTCGTTTGATCTGCAAATTTACGGAACATTAAACCGCGCGTATTGGTAATGGTAGAAATATCTTCCGCTAGAAGAGCTTCAGCCACAGGCTCCCAATTTCCTGCTCCCGTTACCATACCAATACCTAAACCACCAAAAATAACGCTGTTCACATATGTTGGATGCAAAAGAGCCATAAAAGCACTAATACGAGCTCCCATAGAATATCCCATAACATGAGCTTTAGATAACTCTAAATGCTGCAGTAACTTTACTGCGTCGCCAGCCATAGCTTGAGGTGTATAAAAGATAGGATCATAACTTTTAACTGAATCTCCGTGACCGCGATTATCAAGAGCAATAACACGATATCCTGCTTCAGTGAGAATACGAAACCAACCCGTTGCATACCAATTCACCCGTGCAGAAGATCCAAAACCATGGATCAACAAAATAGGCGCGCCCTGCCCTTCTTCTCGATAAGCAAATCGCAAACCATTATATTCAAAAAAACGAATATCTTCAGCGGTCATTTTTTATTGCACTTTCCACAAAGTACAGGATGAATAACACGTTGTCCTTTTTGTATCTTTTTTTTAGAAACTTCACCAGCGTTAATTTCAAGTGCAAAAGCTGCAGGAACTTCTGATGAAATGGTATTTGTTGAAAGTGGCGAAGTATTTTCAATAATCGATACAATAATTCCCTCAGAGTTTAAGAAAATCATATCTAAAGGTAAAGGCGTATTTGCCATCCACATAAAAATTTTCTGCTCATCTCCCGATGGATAACTTTTTAGCTGCTTAAAGAGCATTGCACGATCGCGTGGAAAATCAGTTCGATACATTAAACCAGCTGCTGCTTGAGATGGCGTAAAAGCAATCTCTACCTTATAAAAAACCGGACCTTGCTTTGTATGTATTTCTAAAGGAATCGGATGCACAGGAATCTCTATGGGCTCCTTTGCTACAACAACAGGCATATCTAACATAAAAAGCATCACCAATAAAACAATATACTCCTTTTTAAAAGGCTTTAACATTCTTGTCTCCACCAGAGAAAAATTTTAAATTTTGTTTATAAAATAAAAAGTACCAGAGTTTAAAAGTCAAAAAACAAGAGAATTGCTTCCTTGTTATTTTCTAGTTTCTTTCAACGTAATATGCACAATTTTCTTCATTTGGTTTATGGATTCACGAGAGCTATATTTTCTTTAAAAATCTACTTCTATAGCAATTTATGAAACAATCACCTTTAAAAATATAGAAAACACACTGATTTCACTCGTGAAATTTAATGCGTAGCTAAAGGAATGCCTATATCCGGATAAATCTCTGCTGTCATTAAACCTTTTTCTCCTTTACCAAAACGTACAAGAACAACTTGACCCGAACGAAGCTCTGCTAAACCAAAACGGCGCAATGTTTCCATATGAATAAAAATATCTTCCGTTCCTTGCCCACGGCTAAGAAAACCGTATCCTTTGTCACGATTAAACCATTTAACAATTGCTCGTTCTAGTCCACTTTCTGGAGTAACAACAACATGGGTACGGGCTGGAACTTCTGATGGATGGATTGCTGAAGAACAATCTATGGATTTCACCTGAACGCACTTTAATCCTCGTTCAGTTTTTTCCACAGCACAAATGACTTTAGCTCCCTCCAAAGCTGTTTGAAAACCATCCCTTCGCATTACTGTAACATGCAATAATATATCGGGGAAATGAGGTAAATCAGGTACAATAAATCCATACCCCTTACTACCATCAAACCACTTAATGACACCACTGATTTCGATAATCTCCCCACAAGCACCTATACTATCCTCAGATGGGGAACAATCCTTTAATGCATCCTTACTCGTCATAATAACGTGATCCTGTAGCTTATAAATTGTACGATATTGATTCTCTAGGTTTAAGTAAACATTGCTCTTGTATCAACACGCAAGCCCCAAGATAAGATTTCCCCACATTGTCGTATCTTCTATGTTAATGTCAGAGAATATCAACGTGAATATTTATAAAACTATTTGATTGTACACTTTACATACCTTACAAGAAGTGCCCTACAAAAGAGATCATATAAAAGTTTTTTTACATAATGATATTTTGATTAATGTGTAACTTGCATGATGAAGAAGTTCAATATAAGGTGAAAAAACGACAATTCAATTAAGGAAAATGCGCAATGCAATTGAAGAAAATCCTTACGATAATCGCAGCATTTATGGCATTTACAGCAAATGTTTATGCGAGTGAACCTATTAAGATTGGTGTTTATCTTCCATTAAGTGGTCAAAATGCATTTGGAGGTCAGCTTGAAATTAGAGGTATAGAATTAGCCCATAAAAAAGTTCCAGAAATTTTAGGACGTAAAGTAGAACTTGTTATTATTGATAATAAGTCTGATAAAGTAGAAGCGGCTAATGCTGTTATGCGTTTAACAGCAAGTGAAAAAGTGAGTGGAATCATTGGTAGCTATGGTTCTTCGCTCTCGTTAGCAGGTGGTGAAATATCTGAAAAGGCAAAGACTCCAACCATTGCAACGTCCTCAACAAGTCCCCTTGTTACACAGGGTAAAAAATATTACTTTCGTGCTTGCTTTATTGATTCCTATCAAGGAGTAGGAATCGCAACTTATGTAAGCCAAACTTTACACGCAAAAAAGGCTGCTATCCTTAAAGATATTTCAAGCGATTATGCTATTGGTCTTGCAAGTTATTTTACGCGTGCTTTCAAAAAATTAGGTGGTGAAGTTATCTCAAATTTAAATTATAATTCTGGAGATCAGGACTTTTCAGCTGTTCTCACGCAAATTATCGCCCAGAAACCTGATATCTTATTCATTCCATCTTACTTTTCTGAAGGTGCTATCATCATGAAACAAGCACGAGAATTAGGGGCTAAATTTCAAATTATGGGTGGAGATGCTATGGATAATCCAGAAACCATTACGATTGCAGGAAAAGCTGCAGAAGGTTTCTTACATACGACACTTCCCTATAGTGAGGATATGCCAAATATGTCAGTAGCTGCGCAAGAATTCACAAAAGAATGGAAAAAAGCTTACCCAGACAAAGAGCCAAATATCAATTCTGTTTTGGGATACACGAGTTATATGATGTTCATGAAGGCTATTGAAAATGCTGGTAGCACTGATCGTGAAAAAATTACTATCGCACTTAGCCAATTAAAAGATTTTCCTACCCCCTTTGGGGATATGTCAATGGATGAAAATCATAATCCTAAAATTCCTATTGGTATCATTAAAATACAGGATGGAAAACGTGTTTATTTAGAAGAAGTTAAACCTGCTTTTTAATTAAAAAGTTGTGCTTATTAAAATGCAAGAATTGGTTGAGGATCTTTTTCTCAACCAAAAACTTAGAAATTTCTTATTGTCCTATGTAAATTAACAAATGTGGAAGGATGAGAGATGAGCACTGAAATGTTCATCCAGTACTTTTTTAATGCACTGGCATTGGGATCTCTTTATGGGCTTATTGCTATTGGCTACACCATGGTCTACGGTATACTGAGACTCATTAATTTTGCTCACGGTGATATCTTTATGCTGGGAGCATATTTTGTTTTCTTTTCCACAATTGGCTTTATGCCTGCTTGGGCAGCTTTTCTTCTTTTGTTCCTTGCTGCTCTTGTTTATTATTCGGTCTTTATAGGCTTTAAAAGGCGTCCTCCAATTTATTGGATTGCTGCTTTTTTAATTCTTGCGCTAGGATTTGTTTATTATTTTAAAATTTCCCCGCAAGACTTTACACCGATTTGGGTTTTAGCTCTTTGTTTTTCCATTTTTATTACAAGTGCTGTGGGTGTTGCTGTTGATCAATTTGCTTATAAACCTCTACGCCATGCTCCGCGTATTTCGGCACTTATCGGTGCAATTGGTGTTTCTTTTTTTATTGAAAATCTTGCTACTGTACTCTTTAGTGGTGTTCCGAAAGGTGTACAACAGCCAGACTTTCTTGTAACACCATTTTTATGGCATCTAGGATCAGGAGCAGATGGTATCATCAGAATTGCTCCCATGTCTCTGATCGTTCCCTTTGTGTCATTAATTCTTATTTTATTACTATTATGGATTATCCATAAAACAAAACCGGGTCTTGCTATGCGCGCAATCTCCCATGATATTGAAACAACACGTTTGATGGGTGTGTCTGTCAATAAAGTTATTGCGTTTACATTTGGAATAGGCTCAGCTCTTGCCGCCATAGCAGGCATTATGTGGTCTTTACGTTATCCTCAAATTCAGCCTTATATGGGTGTTCTTCCTGGTCTCAAAGCATTTATTGCTGCTGTTATCGGAGGTATTGGTTCGATACCAGGAGCAATGTTGGGAGGATTGTTATTAGGGTTTATTGAAATTATGATTATCGCATTTTTCCCCGCGCTATCTGGATATCGAGATGCCTTCGCTTTCATTTTATTGATTCTGATTCTATTGATATTGCCCACAGGATTAATGGGTAAAAGAAATCAGGAGAAAATCTAATGGCAAAGTCAGCGACAACTGTTTTATCGTGTATAAGTGTTTTAGTTCTCATAGGTTTTTTATTTTATGCTGATAGCCATTTTAATGACTATACGCTTCGTATCATCAATCTGATTGCTATTAATGCGATATTGGCAATTTCGCTTAATTTGATTTACGGTTTCACAGGTATGTTTTCTCTTGGACATGCTGGATTTATGGCTATTGGTGCTTATGTTTGCGCAATTTTACTTCTTTCCCCTGAACAAAAAGAAATGATGTGGATTCTTGATCCTATTGCTGAACCATTATATCATTTGCAGTTACCTTTTTTTATCGCTGTTGTCGTAAGTGGTTTGTGTGCTGCTGTTGTAGGTTTATTAATTGCTTTACCAATATTGCGTCTTGGTGGCGATTATCTTGGAATTGCAACATTAGGTTTTGCGGAAATTATTCGCATTGTCATTACGAACGCAACATCGCTCACAAATGGCTCTTTGGGAATCAAAGGAATACCTCAAAATGCAACATTATGGTGGAACTATGGTTGGCTAGCATTTACAGTTCTCTTTATTGTCCTCTTACTGCAAAGCAATACTGGTAACGTATTACGTGCTATCCGTGATGATGAAATAGCTGCGAAAACTATGGGAATTAATGCTTTTTTCTACCGTAGTTTTTCCTTTACTGTTGGAGCATTTTTTGCAGGTATAGGTGGCGCATTAATGGCGGCTCTTATTTCAACCATTGATCCAAAAATGTTTAATTTTCTTCTGACTTTTAATATTTTAATGATTGTTGTTGCTGGTGGTCTCGGTTCAATTACAGGGAGCATTATTGGCAGCATTATTATTACAGTCATGCTTGAATGGCTTCGTATCATTGAAAGTCCATTTGACTTAGGTTTTATACATATTCCAGAAACCCCAGGGCTTCGTATGGTTGTTTTTTCTCTTTTATTGCTGGTAATTATCTTGTTTTGGAGAAAAGGGTTAATGGGACAACGAGAATTTTCATGGAATGGAATTTATAGCTTTTTGACACGCAAAAAGCTTTCTAATACTGAGGGAAAGCTATGAACGACAATATCCTTTCACTCAATAATATTGTAATGCGTTTTGGCGGATTAGTTGCTGTAAATAATGTTAATATGGCAATTAAACGAGGAAGTATTACTGGATTAATTGGTCCCAATGGTGCTGGAAAAACAACAGTTTTCAATATGATTTCTGGATTTTATGCTCCTACAAGCGGCATCATTCTTTTTGATGAGAAAAAAATTTCTGGAGCGTCTCCTTATATTATCTGTAGAAGCCATATTGCCAGAACATTTCAAAATATTCGTCTTTTCTCAGGGTTAACGGTTTTGCAGAATGTTATGGTAGGAGCGCATGTTCGACAAAAATATCCTTGGTTTTCTTCAGCTCTCTTTTTTTCAAAAGCAATAAAAGAAAAGAAGGAAGTTTATAAAAATTCCTTGGAGCTCCTTGAACAGCTACAACTTGATCATCTTGCCAATCAATCGGCAACAGCTTTACCTTATGGTGTGCAACGACGTCTAGAAATTGCACGTGCGTTAGCCACAAAGCCCAAATTGCTTCTTCTTGATGAACCTGTTGCTGGCATGAATCCACAAGAAAGTGAAGATCTTAGAAAATTCATAGCAAAAGTGCAAAAAGACTTTGATCTTACAATTCTTCTTATTGAGCACGATATGAAAGTGGTTATGGGGCTTTGCCAACATATTTTGGTTATGGAATATGGCTGTTGCATTGCCAGTGGTACACCAGATGAAATTCGTAATAACCCTAAAGTTATTGAAGCTTATCTTGGCGGAGATGTTTATGGATATTCTTAAAATAAAAAATCTTTACGTTCATTATGGCGCCATTAAAGCTGTCCAAAATCTTTCTATGTCCATAAAGCGGGGCAGTATTGTCACTTTAATTGGAGCCAATGGTGCAGGAAAAAGCAGTATTGTACGTTCTATTACAGGGCTTAATCGCTCTGTTTATGGAGAAATTACCTATAATGGCAAATCTATTATTAAAAAATCACCAGAAGAGATTTTGCGATTAGGGATTGCTTTAAGCCCTGAAGGACGACGTATCATGCCCCATCTCACTGTTTTAGAGAATCTTCATCTAGGCGCTTATATTCGTCACGATAAGCAGGGAATTTCCCGTGATATTGAATGGATATTTGACCTTTTTCCGCGCCTACGTGAAAGAGCAAAACAGTTGGGAGGAACAATGTCAGGTGGTGAACAACAGATGGTTGCTGTGGGCCGTGCACTCATGAGCAATCCTGATATGGTCATATTAGATGAACCCTCGTTGGGGTTAGCACCACTTCTCGTTCGAGAAATTTTTTCGATTATTCGAAAAATTAATGATATGGGGAAAACTGTTCTTCTTATTGAACAAAATGCATTTGCTGCACTTTCCATAGCTGACTATGCTTATATTTTAGAGGTAGGACATATTTTATTTCACGGTGAAGGAAAAACTATGCTCTCTGATTCGCGTGTTAAAGAAGCCTATCTTGGTGGGTAAGACTACGAATTAAGGAAATAGAGCTCATTCCCTCCACCATTTAAAAGAGCATTTCTCATTAAGGATGAGAAATGCTCTTTTGTGAATTTTGACTATTACATCCACCATTTTTCTGCACTGAATATTCCTGCTTCTTGTTCAATAATGTGCGCTATCTGAAAAATGACTTCTTCAGAAAAAGGTTTACCAATCAATTGCAATCCTAGAGGTAAACCATTTGATGACAGACCAGCAGGAACAGAAATTCCTGGTAATCCAGCCATATTAACTGGTACAGTAAAAATATCATTAAGATACATTGCTACAGCATCATTTTTTATTTTTTCATCAGCAATACCAAAAGCAGATGTTGGTGTTGCTGGTGTCAAAATAGCATCAATGCCTGAAGCAAAACATTGATCAAAATCACGTTTTACGAGTGTTCTTACTTTTTGAGCTCTTAAATAACAGGCATCATAATAACCTGATGAAAGAACATAAGTCCCAACCAGAATGCGCCGTTTGACTTCATCACCAAAACCAACAGAACGCGTATTTTCATACATCTCAATGATGTCTTTCCCAGGCATGCGCAAACCAAAACGCACACCATCATAACGCGCTAAATTAGAAGAGGCTTCTGCAGGAGCTATAATGTAATAAGAAGGTAGAGCATATTTTGTATGGGGCAAAGAAATATCTTTAATCTCAGCACCTGCTTCTTTTAACCAATTTATTCCTTTTTGCCAAAGCTCAATAATTTCTGGAGACATTCCATCCACATGATATTCTTTTGGAATACCGATTTTCATTCCTTTGATTGATTGACCAAGATAACTTTCATAATCAGGAACTGGTAAATTGACGGAAGTAGAATCTTTTTCATCAAAAGAGGCCATTGATCTGAGTAAGATAGCACAATCACGAACATCTCTAGCAACAGGTCCAGCTTGATCAAGAGATGAAGCAAACGCGACAACGCCCCATCGCGAACAACGTCCATAAGTTGGCTTTATTCCCACAGTTCCAGTAAAAGCTGCTGGTTGACGTATTGAGCCACCTGTATCGGTTGCAGTTGCACCAGCACAAATTTGTGCAGCAACAGCGGCTGCGGATCCTCCCGAAGAACCACCGGGTACGAGTTTTTCATTTGAGCCTTTTTTTCTCCATGGACTAATAACGGGACCATAATATGATGTTTCGTTGGATGAGCCCATAGCAAACTCATCCATATTAAGTTTTCCTAACATCACAGCACCATCTTGCCATAAATTAGCCGTGACAGTTGATTCATAGTGCGGTTTAAAACCATCAAGGATATTTGAACAGGCTTGAGTATGAACACCATAGGTTGCAAAAAGATCTTTAATCCCCAAGGGAATTCCTTCCAAAAGCCCTCCCTGCCCTTTCGCTAAGCGACTGTCTGATTCAGCAGCCATTTTCATTGCCTGTTCTGCTGTTATTGTTACATAAGCATTCAAAGTTGGATTCGCCAACTCTATTGCTTGTAAATAAGCTTCCGTTAATTCTGTTGCTTTGAGATTTTTCTTTGTTAGAGCATCACGAGCTTGCGCAATTGTGAGAGTTGTTAAATCAGTCATATTGGTTCTCAAATTTCAAAAATATAAAAAGTTACTCAACAATTTTTGAGACAAGAAAAAAATTTTCTTCTGTAACAGGGGCATTGGCTACAATATCTGCTGCTTTATCGCCATCTGTAACACTATCTTCACGCATTCGTAGAGTCATCGGCATCACAGATGTTAATGGCTCAACCCCACTGACATTAACTTCATTCAATTGCTCTACAAAACCTAAAATAGCATTGAATTTTTTTGTCACAGGTTCTATCTCATCATCGTGGAGGGCAATCCTTGCTAAATGTGCTATCCGCTTGACTGTCTCTTGATCAACAGACATACTCTTTACGCCTTTCTGCTTTTTTGTTTATTTATTTGATCTTTATTCTGGCTATACAAGGGTGCACTTGTAAGTGCAAGAATATTAGATAACATGAATAAAGAATATAACTATAGATCTGAAACATTAAAAAACGTATTATACCTTTATGACTGTTATTAATATAGATGAAGTTATAAAACATCTTTTGCCTAGACAAACAATAGCAGGCTTAGATTTAGGGACAAAAACTATCGGAATTGCGATTTCTGATATGGGGCTGACTGTCTCAAATCCGCGTCCTGTACTACAGCGAAAAAAATTTACAGAAGATGCTTACACACTTATTAAAATTTTTGACCGTGAAAATGTAGGCGTTATTATCATTGGCTTACCTCTTAACATGAATGGAAGCAGTGGCTCTCGTGTTCAAGCAACCAGAGCTTTTGTGAGCAATATGAAAGCTTATACAAAAATTCCATTTGTTTTTTGGGACGAACGTTTATCAACAATTGCTGCGGAACGGTCTCTTTTAGAAATGAATGTATCGCGCGCTAAAAGAGCAAGCCGTATTGATTCGGCAGCCGCCGCTTTTATATTGCAAGGTGCTCTCAATAGAATTCAAAACTTTCATCATATGGAAGGATAGAGGACATTGAGCAAATGCCCTGCATTATATCGTGCAATGAGCATCCCGTAAGAAGATCTCCATTGTCCCCCAAGGCGGCTTTCCATATAGGCATTCGCAACATGTTCTATGTCTGTAGAACGTAATGCTGCTGCTGCTGCTGCATAAGCTACTTGTTCAACAAAAAATCTTCCTGCACCTTCATTTGCTGATGCCATATCACCTGCTGACTTAATAATTTCAATTGCTCGGGGTCCCGCTGGTCCAATATCAAGAGCAATTTTTTCCAACAATTTCTGAAACAATCCCGGTGCTTTTTCAGCAATAAGAATTGCATCCTTTACCAATTGATTAGCAGAACTATTTCTCACAATTCGCGCAGGCCCATTATGCAACATTTGTGATAATGGATTATTCTCTATAAAACTTTCAATACCAAGTTGTGCAATAATTTCACCAATAATAGGCACAACCAATTGACTTACATGATAAGCAATAATAGGTGTCATAATGCGGGCAAAAGCTGCTTCAGAACGGTCATTTGCTGCATTGTCAAATGCTCTCGCTAAACGCAAAACCAATGCTTGTGAGGCAGCTATATCTAATGCAATATCTGCAAAAATACGTTCTGTCAGTGGAGGTAAAGGCTGATTGGGTATTTTTTTCCGGAAAAAATCCATACCAAATTGAAGAGCCGCTCGTAAAACACCTGCCGATATGACAGATTGATCGAAACGCATCATCGTCTCGATATCTTTAATAACTTTAAGCCCTTCTCCAGCATTTCCCAAAAGCCAGCCATAACTGCCTTGGAAGTCGACAACCCCCTCTGGTGTTAAAAGTTCTCCAGAACGCTGAATTAAATGACGAATCGATATAGATCCATTTAATGCGCCATTTTCTTGTATGCGTGGAATAAAAAAACAACTTAAATGACCATCTAAATCTGCACTAACAAGATATCCGTCAGCGGTAGGATTAATAACGTTGGTTTTTACAACATTTAAACGATATAGATCACGTTCCATACTTTCATCGAAAGAAATTTTCTTAACACTTGGAAAATTGAAAGCGTATTTTTCAATATCGTCAAATGCACAAGTTAGAGAAGCAGCCTTTTTATGATGAATAGGTTTTGATGAGGAATCATATTGGCGTGATAAAAGTACATTTTGCCATTTTTTGAAGAGCTCAATATCACTAATTAAAACAGCAATAGCTGCACTCGTTATGATAACTTCATTCAAATGTCCTGTTTCTAAACCAGCAGATAAAGCTAAACGAATCGCACGCGCTTGATAGCGTACTCCATTTTCTGAGCTCGTATTTTCCCAAAGCGAGGTAACCAAACCTGCTTGTCTAGAATATTGTTGAAGAGCTTGATAGGAAGAATGGATCTCTAATCTTTCTGTTGGTTGCCCCCATTCATCATTATAGCATAGTAAAGGCTTATAATGATTCGCTAAGCAAGAAAGTTTCCATGCTTCTCGACTCGCGGCAAAATCCCCTATTTCTTCAAAACTTGCTAACAAAAACTTAGGCAAAGTAGAAGCAATACGAAACATAAGCGTATCGCTAAGAAATGTATTTTTTCGACGAGTATTTTGCGCAGATACAGCACTCATAGGTATATTCCTACATTCAAATCATTCATATCATAGACTATTTGTCTTTTTAGAGTTAAGAAACATTTATCATATTCAAACAAATGCTTGTTTAACCTGTTTAGAGAGAGATAAAGAAGAATGCTATGATGCAAGATAATTTTTTCCCACTTTTCCCTCATCAACATCTTTTAGCTATTAAAGATCTGAGTGTACAAGATCTTAATACATTGCTTGATCGTGCAGAAGCAAATATTATCCTTTCTAACAAAATTGATAAAATAAAATCTACTTTGCATGGACGGACTCAAATTAATCTCTTTTTTGAAGCCTCTACGCGAACACAATCTTCTTTTGAATTAGCGGGTAAAAGGCTAGGTGCACACGTGATGAGTCTTGCGATCGGCAACTCATCTGTAAAAAAGGGAGAAACATTACTTGATACTGCTACAACTCTCAATGCGATGAAGCCAGATATACTGGTTTTTCGCCATAACAGTGCAGGAGCGGCAGCTTTATTAGCGCAAAAAGTTGATTGTTGTGTTATTAATGCAGGTGATGGTGCTCATGAACATCCAACCCAAGCTTTATTAGATGCTCTAACCATTAAAAGGGCAAAAGGTCGTATTGAAGGATTAACTGTTGCGATTTGCGGAGATATCTTACACTCACGTGTTGCCCGTTCCAATATCCTGTGTCTCAATGCTTTGGGTGCTCGTGTTCGTGCTGTTGCTCCCTCAACACTCTTACCCGCAGAAATCGCTCATATGAGTGTTGAGGTTTTTAACACGATGAAAGAAGGTCTTAAAAATGCTGACGTTATCATGATGTTGCGCTTACAGCATGAACGGATGACAGGCTCTTTTATTCCTTCTACGCGTGAATATTTCCATTATTTTGGCTTACATAAAGAAAATTTAGCCTATGCCAAAAATGATTCTATTATTCTGCACCCTGGCCCAATAAACCGTGGTGTAGAGATTGCATCCGATATAGCAGATGGACCACAAAGTATGATTCATACGCAAGTAGAAATGGGAATTGCAGTGCGTATGGCTGTCATGGAGGCTCTATTAGATTCACGCGCAAAGATCAGTGGAGAAAAAAAATGATAAAACCAGTTGTTTTTCAAAATGCTCGTATTATTGATCCTTCGCGCGTAATCGATGAAATTGGTACAGTTATTGTTGAAAATGGACGAATTATAGCCGCTGGAAAAGAAGCTCTGAATCAGGGATTCCCTGAAGAAGCAGAAGTTATTAACGCACAAAACAAAGCAATTCTCCCTGGACTTGTTGATGCGCGCGTTTTTGTTGAAGAATTAGGGAATGAACATTGTGAAACAATTACATCAGCAAGTTACGCGGCCGCAGCAGGTGGTATTACTTCCTTTCTTATGATGCCAAACACGCATCCAGTTATTGATAATGTAGCACTCGTTAAATTTATTACGCATACAGCACAGGAAATCTCATTGGTCAATATTTATCCCGTTGCTTCAATCACACAAGGTTTCAACGGACAAGAAATAACCGAATTTGGTTTGCTCAAAGATGCTGGAGCCGTTGCCTTTAGTGAAGGAAAAAAAACACTTCAAAATTCATCTGTTATGCGGCGTGCAATGACTTATGCACGCGATTTTGATGTTCCATTGATGCATGAAACGCAAGATAAAGATCTTACAGGGCAAGGTGTGATGAATGAAGGACTGCTTGCCAGTTGGCTTGGTCTTTCTGGCATCCCTCGCGAAGCAGAAGTTATCCCACTTGAAAGAGATCTACGTTTAGCAGCATTAACGCAAACACGCTATCATGCCGCTCAAATATCGACAGCACTCTCTGCTGATGCACTTCGTTTAGGTAAAAAACGCAGTGAGAAAATTTCAGCGGGTGTATCTATTAATCATTTATCTTTCAATGAAAATGACATTGGACAATATCGCACTTCTTTTCGCTTAATGCCCCCATTGCGTACAGAAGAAGACCGTGTAGCAATGATTGAAGCAATAAAGGATGGGATTATAGATGTTATTGTCTCTTCTCATGATCCTCAGAGTATCGACACAAAACATTTACCATTTAATGACGCGGCAATTGGCGCTATTGGTATGGAGACCTTATTGAGCGCAGCCTTACGTCTTTATCATAATGAGAGCCTATCTCTTCTACGGATAACGGAACTTTTGTCAACGGCGCCTGCAAAGCTCTTTGGACTCAATGCAGGAACACTCAAAAAAGGGGCTCATGCAGACCTTATTGTGGTTGATCTTGAAGAACCATGGGTTGTTTCGAAAGAGAAGCTCTATTCACGTTCAAAAAATACCCCTTTTGAGAATGCACGTTTTCAAGGACGCGTGATCCAGACTTTTGTGAAAGGGAAAAACGTTTTTAAACTTGATCAACAAACTTAATGAGATTCTTAATGAATGAAGCAGAAATATTTTTTCAGTCCACTCCATGGTTTATTTTCCTCGTATCTTATCTCATTGGCTCGATTCCATTTGGGCTTCTTTTTACGAAATTGTTCAAAATTGGTGATATAAGAACAATCGGTTCCGGCAATATTGGAGCAACAAATGTTTTACGAACAGGAAATAAAAAGCTTGCTGCTCTAACACTTCTTTGTGATATGTTGAAAGGAACTATCGTTGTTTTCGTTATAAAGTTTTTTAGTGATCCGCTAGACAATAGTATCCTTGTTTCTCTAGCAGGCTTTTTTGTTTTCTTAGGACATCTTTTCCCCGTATGGCTTAAATTTAAAGGTGGCAAAGGTGTTGCTACCTATCTAGGAGTCTGCTTAGGAATCTATTGGCCTGCAGCAATTATTTTTATTATTGTATGGAGTGCGATTTTTCTCCTCATGCGTTATTCTTCATTATCTGCGCTTATTGCTGTTACGATCACACCGATATTTGTTTTTTATTTTTCCGCTTCTTATTTCTATTGTATGCTGATTGTGATGAGCGTATTTGTGTTTATAAAACATTCTGCAAATATCGGTAGATTATTAATTGGGGAAGAAAGTAAGATTGGTACGCAACACGGAGATAAATAAAGGAATCCTGCTTACTGATCATCAACGTCTAAGCTGGTTACGGTTATTGCGCAGTGAAAATATTGGAGCTGTTAGTTTTCGCAATCTCATTGATCATTATAAAACAGCAGAAAATGCTCTGGCAGCACTGCCAGAGCTTAGTAGAAAAGGGGGTGGTTCTGTATCTATTAAAATAGCAAGCTTAGAAGATGCAGAAAAAGAAATGCAAGAAGCTGAAAGATTAGGTGTCCGGTTTATCGGTATGGGAGAACCAGATTATCCAGCTTTTCTTAAGGTTACAGAAGCCCCTCCGCCGCTTATTGCTATCAAAGGTAATGTTTCAATTTTTCAAAAAACTTCTATTGGAATTATAGGTTCTCGAAATGCTTCAGCTGCGGGAAAAAAGCTTACAGCTCAATTTGCGCGTTTTCTCGGAGAAGCAGACTTTGTAACAATTTCTGGGCTCGCTCGTGGAATTGATAGCGTTGCGCATCAAGCAAGTTTAAAAACAGGAACTGTTGCAGTCATGGCGGGAGGAATTGATCATATCTATCCTCCTGAAAATAAAAAGTTGCATGAAGATATTATTGCCAACGGTGGAGCCATCATCAGCGAAATGCCCATTTCTTGGAAGCCGCGTGCTATCGATTTTCCAAGAAGAAACCGTATTATTGCAGCTCTATCACTTGGTCTCTTGGTTGTAGAGGCAGCCCTGCGCTCAGGGTCCTTAATTACCGCACGTCAAGCAGCTGAAATGGGACGGCTAATTTTTGCCATTCCCGGTTCTCCACTTGATCCAAGATCTGTTGGTACAAACAATCTTATCAAAGACGGTGCTCTACTCACCACACATCCTTCTGACATTATAGAAACACTTACGCCATTAATTTCACCGCTTCCAAATTCGCAACTCAATTTTTTTGAGGAACCATCCTCCTTACAACTTGAAAAGGAGAATTTTAATTTAGCAGATGAAAAAAACAGCGATCTCTCTTTAGCAGATGATGATGCAGCACGTGCAGCAGTTCTCTCCGCTCTTTCAACAACGCCAATCGACTTAGACACACTCAGTATCCACTCAGGTATTTCACTCCCAACTCTCTACCTCTTGTTGGTAGAACTCGAGCTTGCTGGAAAGCTTATTCGACACTCTGGTGGTTGTGTGTCATTGTCGAATCTTGATCTTCCCCAAGAGCCTCAGCACTATTAATAATGCTTTGCCCTTCTTTGGCAACCATATCCAAAAGCAATGCTAAAAGCGGACTGTGCGCCTGACGCGCCATCTGATTCATTTGCTTTGACATGTCTGTAATATATTGGATAACTTTTAAATGATTTATAAACATAATCCTCTATCCTTGAGCATTTCCCCTCCTACCTCTCAATAGACGTTATCTTAGTATTTCGCCGTATGTTTTTGTAATAACAGTGGAAAATAAATCGTGTAATTCTATATAGGGTGTACTCTAATAATGACAATCATAAGTTGTACAATATTCATGTTTTTTATATGGCTAATATTTTTTTATGTGCTCTTAAGCAATTGGCATTAGCTATTCGCGTAAAAGGCGTTTATAAAAAAATTTTTATTTCAATATTTGGGTAAAATTATGAATATCGTTATCGTTGAATCTCCAGCAAAAGCAAAAACAATTAATAAATATCTTGGATCTCAATACAAAGTTGTCGCATCATTTGGACATGTTCGTGATTTGCCTGCAAAAGATGGTTCTGTTTTACCGGATCAAGATTTTTCTATGAAATGGGATATAGATTCTGCTGCCGCTAAACGTTTAAATGAAATAGCAAAAGCCGTTAAAGAAGCTGATAGCCTTATATTAGCAACAGACCCTGATCGTGAAGGGGAAGCTATTTCATGGCATATTCTGGATGTTCTTCGTCAAAAAAAAGTTTTAAAAGATAAACCTATTAAAAGAGTTGTCTTCAATGCCATCACCAAAAAGTCTGTGCTTGATGCTATGAATAATCCACGTAATATTGATACATCCCTTGTCGATGCTTATCTTGCACGTCGTGCTCTCGATTATCTCGTTGGTTTTACACTTTCACCTGTTTTATGGCGTAAACTCCCTGGTGCGCGTTCAGCAGGACGCGTTCAATCGGTTGCTTTGCGTATTATTTGTGATCGTGAATCAGAAATAGAACATTTTATCAAAGAAGATTATTGGTCCATTACAACACAGTTAAAAACCATCCGAAATGATAGTTTCCAAGCAAGATTGACAATGTTTAATCAAAGAAAAATAGGCAAGCTTGATATTCAATCTCAAGAACAAGCAGACCAAATTCGCTTTATGCTGGAGAAAGCTCAATATCATACACTCAGTGTTGAAGCAAAACCTACAAAGAGAAATCCTTTTCCTCCATTTACAACCTCTACACTACAACAAGCAGCTTCTTCAAAATTAGGATTTTCAGCTTCTCGCACTATGCAAATTGCCCAAAAGCTTTATGAAGGCATTGAAATTAATGGTGAAACGGCAGGGCTTATTACTTATATGCGTACCGATGGTGTGCAGATAGCACCTGAGGCTATTGATTCAGCAAGAAAAGTTATTCATGAAACTTTCGGAAAAGACTATATTCCTGAAAAGCCACGTTTTTATTCAACAAAGGCAAAAAATGCACAGGAAGCACATGAAGCGATCCGCCCAACAGATTTTCAACGCAATCCTAGTCAAGTCCGTAATTTTCTCGATAGCGATCAAGCAAAGCTCTATGATCTGATATGGAAGCGTGCCATTGCCAGCCAAATGCGCTCTGCTGACATTGAACGTACAACCGTTGAAATTGAAGCACAGCAAGGAGAAGAGCGTGCAAATCTACGGGCAACAGGATCTGTTGTTCGTTTTGATGGCTTTATTTCCGTCTACACGGATCAACGAGACGAAGAAAATAATGAAGAAAATGAAACAACACGTTTACCACAAATAAACACTGGTGAAGCACTTACAAAAGAAAAAGTTGAATCTGTACAACATACCACAGAGCCCCCTTCTCGTTATTCTGAAGCTTCATTAATTAAAAAGCTTGAGGAGTTAGGAATTGGTCGTCCTTCAACTTATGCATCCACATTAGCGACATTGTGTGACCGTGGATATATTGTCATTGATAAACGAAAGCTTATTCCCGATGCCAAGGGACGTATTGTTACAGCCTTTCTTGAAAATTTTTTTAATCGCTATGTAGAATATGGTTTCACAGCAGATCTTGAAGAAAAGCTGGATCTTATCTCTGATGGCAAACTTTCTTGGAAAGACGTATTGCGAGATTTTTGGGATGGATTTAATGCATCTATTAGCAATATCCAAGAACTCCGTATAACCAATGTTCTTGATGCTTTAAATGTAACATTAGCACCTCTCGCTTTTCCTGAACGCGAAGATGGAAGTGATGTGCGTTCCTGTCCTCTTTGTAAAAATGGTCAATTATCATTAAAACTTGGGCGTTATGGTGCTTTTGTTGGCTGTTCCAATTATCCCGAATGTAAATACACACACCAACTTGGTACAGATACTGGAGAAGAGAATGAAGCTGTACGCAATGATGAACCTGTTATACTTGGTATTGACCCTGAAACAGGAAAAGAGATCTCTCTTCGTAATGGCCGGTTTGGTCCCTATATTCAACTTGGTGAAAGCAAAGAAGTTAAGCGTGCAGGATTACCAAAAGAATGGCAGGCAGAAAATGTAACCCTTGATAAAGCCTTGGCTTTACTATCCCTTCCCCGTGAAATTGGCATTCATCCTGAAACCGGAAAAACAATCACGGCTACGATTGGACGATATGGTCCCTATCTTAGCCATAATGGAAAATCTGCGCGCCTTCTTCATGCAGATGAAGTTTTTGATATTGGTATCAATCGCGCTGTTACAGTATTAGCAGAACAACAAGAAAACAAAACCAGGCAAAGCAGAACAACACCTGAAGCATTGGCAACATTAGGAGAGCATCCCGAAGGAGGAACCATTACCGTGCGCAACGGGCGTTATGGTCCTTATGTCAATTGGGGTAAAATTAATGCAACATTGCCAAAAGATAAAGATCCCATTAGTGTAACACTTCCAGAGGCACTAGAACTTATATCGGCTAAAGCATCGAGTAAAAAAACAACTTCAAAAAGAGCTTCTTCTAAAACAAAAGCAAAAATAAAAGAGACATAAATTTTGGCTAAAGGTGAAAAAAACATAAAATATCTCTCTTCATTCAAGGGGAAAACTTTTCCCAATAAGGAAGCAATCCTTTCCTTTATAATTGAGAATCCTAACCACTCAAGTAAACGAGAAATCGCTAAAGCTTTTAACTTAAAAGGCGATTCTCGTATCTGGCTTAGAGATATGTTACGTGAGTTAAAGGATCAAAATCTCATATCTAAACACCACAAAAGAGCAATAAACAAAGGAAAATTACCCCCTGTTTCTTTAGTAAAAATTAGCGGACGTGATAAAGATGGAAGTTTTATTGCACAACCTCTTGAATGGGAAGATTCTCCAAAGCCCAATATTGAAATACACTCTTTTCATCACATAACAGGAAGTAATATTGGTGTTGGAGATCATATTCTTGTAAAAGTTTTTCGAAATAAAAATTCTGAAAGCTCAAGCCATCCTTATACGGGACGAATTATTCGTAAAATTGATGTATCTCCCAAAAGCGCATTTGCTATTGTACGAAAATTGGAAAATAATCAATGGCGCCTTGATCCTATAGACCGCAAAACCAATGAACTCATTGTTGAAATGTCTCCAGAAATGAAGATTCAAATTGGTGATCTCGTTGAAGTCGAAATAAAAAAAAATACTGGTTACGGATTAAAGAGCGCAAAAATAAAGAATGTTTTAGGGCACATTAAGAGTGAGAAAACACTCTCAATGATAGCGCTTCTTTCGAAAGGAATTCCTTATATTTTTCCTGAAAGTGTTCTTGAGCAAGCCAAACATATCAAAGCTGCCAATATGGATAATCGTGAAGATTGGCGACAATTACCCTTTATTACAATTGATCCACCAGATGCAAAAGACCATGATGATGCAGTTTATGCAACCAAGGATAAGGATCCAGCAAATAATGATGGTTGGATTATTATTGTAGCCATTGCAGATGTTTCTTATTATATCAAAACAGGAAGTGCTTTAGATAAAGAAGCATTGAAACGTGGAAATTCTGTTTATTTTCCCGATACCGTTGTGCCAATGTTACCTGAACGCCTTTCTCATGATTTATGTTCTCTGCGTGAAGGAAAAGAAAGACCAGCTTTAGCCGTTCGTATGATTTTTGATGCAAACGGTAATAAACGAAAACATAGTTTTCATCGTACTATGATTCGTGTAAGAGCCAAACTTTCTTATCAAGAAGTACAATTGGCAATTGAAGGTAATATAAATGAAAAAATAACCCCTCTTTTTGAGAGCATTTTGCACCCCTTATGGGAAGCCTATGCATGCCTTAAAGCTGCGCGAAATCGTCGCCAACCACTAGAATTAGAAATTGCAGAAAAAAAGATTATTCTTGATCAAAATGGATGCATAAAAGATGTTGTGAGTGAACCACAACTAGAAGCGCATCGTTTAATTGAAGAGTTTATGATACAAGCTAATATTGCAGCTTCTGAAACATTAAAACAACATCACCAGCCGCTCATTTATCGTATTCATGAAAAACCTTCTCTTGCTAAGCAAGAAATACTTCGGAGCTTTCTTCAAAGTTTGGGGATACCACTCTCCCGCGGAAGCGAACTTACCTCAGCGCGCCTTAATAGAATTTTAGAAAAGGTCGCTCATACTCAACAACAAGAACTAGTCAATCAAGTTATTTTGCGTTCACAATCACAAGCAGAGTACAACCCTAAAAATAGTGGCCATTTTGGTTTAAATTTGCAGAACTATACACATTTTACATCACCAATCCGTCGTTATGCTGATCTCATTATTCATCGAGCACTCATTAAAGCTCTCAAATTAGGAAATGATCAATTAACAGATACACAAGAACAAAATCTTGCAGAAATTGCTACGCAAGTTTCTTTATACGAACGCCGTGCAATGATGGCTGAAAGAGAAACGATTGATCGGCTTGTTGCTCACTATTTAACGAATAAAATCGGTCGTATTTTTACAGGCCGCATTTCCGGAGTTACAAAAGCAGGTCTTTTTATCTCACTTGATAAACTCAATACAGATGGTTTTGTCCATATTTCTACACTTAAAAATGATTATTATCATTTTGATGAAGCACAACATGTTCTTGTAGGACAGCGTAGCCATAAAGGCTATCAGCTCAGTGATGTTGTAGAAGTAAAACTTATAACGGTACAACCTTTTGCTGGCGCTTTATGCTTTGAACTGTTAACAAAACCTCGTCCAATAAAATTTTCACCGACATCCTACCATAAAAACAAATTAAAAAAACAAAAGTATACTTTTTATGGGAAAAGAAAAAATTAATCTTCTTGCCCTCCATTGAATATATATGAATAATAAATTCAATTTAAGAAATGACTTATATTATATAATATTTATATATACAATCTTATTTCTTTAGTATACAAGAGGATAAATTTTATTGTTAAGTCTATAATAACCATATAAAAATCTTGCAGTTTTTTATACTTAGAAAATGAGAGAAACTGCAAAGGATAGTTTTGGCTCCCTTTCATTTCAGCTCATCTTTTCATTGTTTAAATAAACAAGAGTACCTTAAGCCATTCTCATGAAAAAAAAACCTTTTGACTCTCAAAATAATTCTTTGCGTGCAATTATTGCCGCTATTGCAACCATTGGCACTGTTGGAACAGCATTGGCAATGGGAACACAACTTGTCTCTCTTCTTATGGCAGAGAAAGGACTTTCCAACAGTACAATCGGCTATAGTGGAACAGTTGGTGGAATCGCCACAATTATTGCAGCTATTTTTACGTCTCGAATTGCCTTATACTTAGGAATCGCTCAAACAATATTGCTTATGATGGCGATAGGATCTTTAAGTTTTTTAGGATTCTATTTTTTTGATCCCATATGGGTTTGGTTTATTTTAAAGTTTATATTACATTTCAGCATGACAGTTATGTTTATCCTGTCAGAGTTTTGGATCAACAGTTATGCTCCCCCAAAAAAACGCGGTTTGATCCTTTCTATTTATGCTATTGTCTTAGGATTAGGGTTTATAATAGGTCTAACGCTGCTAGCAAAAGTGGGAACACAAGGATTTATTCCTTTTGCTGTTGGATATAGCCTTATTATACTTGCTACTATACCAATTCTTACCGCTTGGAAATTAAGTCCAGAATTTCAAAAAAATCAATATATGCCATTTTTTCGTTATCTTTTTCACGTTCCAAGTGCAATGATGGCGGTCCTTGTTTACGGGGCCATTCAAATGGGCGTATTAACTCTTATAATACCCTTTAGTTTATCCATTGGTTATAATGAGAATGAAGCAGCACATTTTATGGCAACCCTTGCACTTGGGAATATTTTCCTCTTAATTCCTATCAGCATTATAAGCGACTACGCCAAAGATCGACGCTACCCGCTGATGAGTTGCGCTATTTTAGGTTTTATAGGAACTTTTATAGTACCATGGATTCTTCAATATCCATGGATTCTGATGCTTGATTTGTTTTTTCTGGGTGGTGTATCAGCGAGCCTTTATACAATTAGTCTTGCACATTTAGGAGCCCGTCTCAAGGGGCAAGAACTTGCTGCTGCTAATTCTGCTTTTATTTTTTGTTATGGAATTGGTATGCTCATCGGACCGACCTTTATCGGAAAATCCATGGATATCTTTAAACCCTTTGGTTTTTCAATAGCCATGGCTGTTTTTTTCGGTTTATATGTCATTTTGGTGTTTGTCCAACTTATGAGAAAATTAATCAGCTCTTGACTTTTTTGAGAACATCCGTAGTGTTGCCGGAAAATCTGATGATGTCGGAAATAAGTTTTGACAGCAATAATATTTTTTCAGTATAAATAGGGTATTTACATTATGGCTAAAGCAGCAACCATTAAGATCAAGCTTTTATCAACTGCAGATACTGGTTTTTTCTATGTAACAAAGAAAAACAGCCGTACAATGACAGATAAAATGAGCAAGCGTAAATATGATCCAGTTGTAAAAAAGCACGTTGAATTTAAGGAAACAAAAATTAAATAAATAAAATTATTATTAAATTGATAGATTTTATACTCCAAAAGAAATGTGGGAGTATTGCTCTTCAAAGTTATTTTTTGAGGGATGTTTTTTTATTTCCTTAAGTTTAAAAAGTTTACTTTAAACTTTGTATGTTTTGTACGGATTTGGATAAGTTGATTTATTATTTAAGTTGCTTACATATATTCTGTATGAGTATTTGATTATTGTGATATCTAATGAAAATTTTGTCATTAAAACGAAACACTGTTTCGTCATATGAATAAAGTTTCTCGGGTCAATTATAAACAATACTAAAATAGAGTTATAATAATGTTAGCAGTTTCTTTATTTCATGAAAAAATCTTTTTCTCATTTTAATCTAAGAAGCTTTAATCTAAAAGTTATCGGTTTCAGTATTTTTGTCGCTGCTAGCATTCTTATCATTATGTCAACTTATTTTAAGAAAACTCAGCGGTTGCCTCAAAAAGAAAAATTTTCTTCTCAAAACTCTGTTGAAGGAAATGCATTAATCATTGATGGCGATACCATTATGATTTCTTCAATTAAGATTCGACTAGCTGGAATTGATGCTCCTGAACTCCACCAATTTTGTGGAAAAAAGGAAGCGCGCTACCCTTGTGGGCTTGAGGCAAAAAAATATTTAGAACAACTATTAAAAAATCAAACTGTTACATGTCACTGGAAAAAAACAGATAAATATCGCCGTATTCTTGCAACATGTAAAACAAAACAAGTTAGCAATATCAACGCAACACTTGTACATAATGGTTGGGCTGTAAATTATTATGAATACCCCAAAGAAGAGCAAGAAGCTAGAAAGAAAAAGAAAGGAATATGGGCATCAAGTTTTCAACGACCAAAAGAATGGCGCAAAGCAAATCCTCGCACAGAATAAAAAAATATTTTTTAATTTTATTTACTAATGAAACAATGTAGCCCAATTATCAAACTTGAAAAAGAGATCTATTCCTGTCGTGTTTGCGTCCAACAACCCCATTATTTTCCTCCTCTTCCTCATGAACCAAACCCTGTCGTTTATTTATCCGATACTGCTTCGATTGCAATTGCAGGCCAAGCACCAGGGTTGCGTGTCCATGAAACGTCTATCCCTTTTAATGATCGCTCTGGTGAAAAATTGCGTAATTGGCTGGGTGTCACGAAAGAAGAATTTTATAATAAATCTCTCTTTGCTATTGTTCCTATGGGATTTTGTTTTCCAGGTTATGATAAAAATAAAGCTGATTTACCACCAAGACGTGAATGTCGAGAAATATGGCATGAAAAGATATTTCAGGCAATGCCTCAAATAAAGCTTGTTCTTGCTATTGGCAGTTATGCGCAAAAGTGGCACATTACAGAATTAAAACATAAAACCGTTTCTGCAACTGTTGGTGATTGGAGAAATATTCTTTCCATTCCTCAACCTCGAGGCTATAATGTTATGCCTTTGCCTCATCCGTCATGGCGAAATACTTCTTGGTTACAGAAAAACCCATGGTTTAACGATGAGCTTATTGTATATCTGCGTTGTTTAGTGCGTAAATTTTTATAAATTAAAATATTGAGAAAAAATATGGATCGTCTTGACCGAAAAATTTTACATCTTTTGCAAGAAAATGCGACACTTTCTGTTGCTGATATTGCTAAAAAAGTGGGACTTTCGACCACTCCTTGCTGGCGTAGAATTCAAAAACTTGAAGAAGATGGCGTCATTCAGCGTCGTGTTGCTGTTCTTTCTCCAGAAAAAGTAAACGCACACGTCACTGTTTTTGTGTCTATTCGCACAAATACACATAGTCATGAATGGTTTAAGCGTTTTTCAAAAATTGTGCAAGAATTCCGTGAAGTCATTGAATTTTATCGAATGAGTGGAGATATTGACTATTTATTGCGTGTTGTTGTGCCCAACATTGAAGCTTATGATCTTTTTTATAAAAAATTAATTTCTAAAATTGATATCCGTGATGTCTCATCTTCTTTCGCAATGGAACAGATTAAATATACAACGGAACTTCCACTTAATTATATTAAATTACACGACAAGACGCATGAACAAAACTCTTAAGATTTTTATATCCGTCTCATGATCTTTTAGGCATTCAAACTTTCTTGTTCCAAAACTGCCATTTGTGCATGTGTTAAAACAGCGGCTTTGACGATACCAGCTGCCATAGCTGCTCCTGTCCCTTCACCAAGACGCATCCCCAAATCTAGAAGTGGTTCTTTGCCAATTTTTTTTAAAAGTTTACGATGAGCTGTCTCAGAAGAAACATGTCCAACAAGGGTATGATCAAGAGCTTTTGGATGCATTTTATAAAGAACCGCTGCAGCTACTGTTGCCACAAAACCATCTAAAATAACGGGTATTTTTTCTATTCTTGCTGCTAAAATAGCACCAACCATAGCAGCAATCTCACGTCCTCCTAAGCGACGCATTATCTCAAAAGGATCATTGAAATAATCCTTGTGCAAAGAAATAGCTGTCTTAACCGCTGCAATTTTACGCTGATAAAAATCACCTTCTGATTCCATAGCATTTCCTGTCCATTCTTCCACTTCCCCTCCAAACAATGCTAAGCATAAAGCTGAAGCTATTGCTGTGTTTCCAATTCCCATTTCTCCAATACATAAAAGATCTGTTCCACCCGCAATGGATTCCATTCCAAATGCCATTGTAGCAGCCGCACTCCGCTCATCCATTGCGGCATCCTTCGTAATATTCATTGTTGGATATTCTAATGCTAAATCAAATATTTTTAATCCAAGATCATAAGCAATACAAATTTGATTGATAGCAGCTCCACCAGAGGCAAAATTTTCTACCATTTTTTGTGTCATAGATTGTGGAAATGGTGTAATATTCTCCTCTACAATACCATGATTTCCAGAAAAAATAGCGACCAAAGGTCTCGTTACGATAGGTTTTTCTGTACCCCTCCACCCCGCATACCAAACAGCAATATCTCCTAGTTTTCCTAATGTTCCTTGCTCTTTTGTTAAGTCTTTTTGCCGTTTTTTTGCCAAAATTATAGAAAACTCATCAGCAACAGGTAAATTTGTAAGCAAAGCACGAAAATCATCAAATGGACTAGCGGTCATAAGGATACCTTTTAAAATCTACAATGTTTATGAAAATCCCGTCATATATACAGGATATGAATAATTTATTGTTTTTTTAACAGTGCTTTAAAAATGTTAAATACTATGAAAGCAATAATTTCTACATTCTATTTTCAACCCTAATAACAAACGTGCAAGATTCAAAATGTTATTAATATCTTATGATTACCTTTACAGTGATACCCTTAACCTATTTTTTATTTAATAGGCATAATCAGCATGCCGTTTAATATATACATTCCAACAATTCTTATGCATAATAAAAGTTATAAACTTTCAAAAACTTATAAAATTGAAGAGATCAAAATTATCGCAAAGACATCCAAACGCAAAGGATCTCAACTTTAATATATGTTAATTATTAGGCTATTATTAAATGAGAGCATAAAAAGCTTCTTTTAAAATACATATATCTGCATTTGGTTTTGTCGCATCATTTGATAATATTTGCCTCCATCGACGTGCCCCACCCCGCCCATGAAATAAACCAATCATGTGACGTGTCACATGAGAAAGCCGCCCCCCCGATGCAATATGTCGAGCTGTATAATCACACATAACCTCAATAAGATCACTCTCACTCAGATTATTTTGCGTCTCACCATAGAGTTCAAAATCAATATGTTTTAACAAAGCTGGATTATGATAAACTTGGCGACCAACCATGACAGCATCACAGAAAGTTAAGTGTTCTTTGATCTCATCAATCGATTTAATTCCACCATTTATCCCAATGAATTTATGAGGATATTTACGTTTTAATTTGTAAACTCTTTCATAATTAAGGGGCGGAATATTACGGTTTTCTTTCGGACTCAATCCTTGCAGCCATGCCTTGCGTGCATGTATCCAGAGCGCATCACATCCAGCATTCCAAACCTGATTAGCCAAAAGATCTAACGCTAACTCTTCATCTTGTTCGTCCACTCCAATCCGACATTTGACAGTTACAGGTATAGTAACCTCTCGTTTCATCGCTTCCACGGCATTTGCCACAATGTCTGGATGTAGCATCAAACAAGCCCCAAAGACACCTGCTTGAACACGATTTGATGGGCACCCGACATTAAGATTTATTTCGTTGTAGCCAAAATCCTCAGCAATTCGTGCAGCTTCTGCTAACTTTCTCGGATCAGCCCCCCCTAGTTGTAATGCAACTGGACGTTCTTTATCGCTAAAAGCCAACAATTGTTCGCGAACACCATGAATGACAGCATCTGCTACCATCATTTCCGTATAAAGGAGAGCTTTTTTCGTTAAAAGACGATAAAAAAATCTGCAATGTCGGTCTGTCCAGTCCAACATTGGTGCTACTGCAAATTTTATAGGCGATGGAAGATTGTAAAATATCATGAGGGTATTACTCTCATGTCCCTATAGCTCTCTCTTTATACATAAAAAATACTTACTTTTAGTTTACGGAAAATTTTATTCTCTTATACTATCATGAATATAATAACAGCTCATTATTTTCAATTGATATCAAGGTTTACTACAATCAATCATGCCAAAACACAATATCGCATTTCTCATAGATTAGTGTTCAGGTATATAAACATGAAAAAAGAAGATTTTTACTATAATATAAAAAACTCATTTATAAGTTCTTCTTACGCTCTTCAAGCCTCTTCCCTTACATGATTTAGTACAGCATTTAAGATAATAAATGCTAAACTAACACATTATAGAATTTTTCATGATCGATTTAATTTTCTTTAGATTTTTTTAACTCATTGTGCAAATAAACGATACAGAAAGTAGCTTTTATCTTCTCTTAAAGAAGGAAAAATCCTTATTTCACATGAATCTAATTATAAATCATTTTTTTCAATGAGTTATTCTTGGTAACATTCTTGAATTTCACTTTATAAGATAGACAAATTTCATCCTAAATATTCTATCTAATTTTGCCATTTTGTGATTCTTGCAAAAAAAACTAAAATCAGGGTATAGACAGCCATTGCCTTTTTAATATCTATGACTGATATCAGTATCTCTTTAAGGAAAATATTTTACAATATTGCAGATAAAATCTGTAAAATAAAATGATCATAAAAGTTGTTCAATCTCTTGTTGGCTTTGCATATAGGAAGAAAGAGTATCAACCTCTTGTTCATTAAATAGGAGACCCAGTTTTGAACGACGCCATAACACATCTTCACATACTTTAGCCCATTCTTTTTCCATCAACCATTTTACTTCTACTTCATAAAGCCCATGTCCAAAATTTTTTCCTTTATTTGCCTTACCATGTGCAAAGATCACCAATGCTTCCGTACCGTAGGAGCGTGCAAGCCTGCGATGTGTAAAAGCATCTAAATCTGGCATCAAAAGAGCAATCCTATTTTCGATTGTATCTAATTTGTTATAGGGAAAATCACCCCCTGGAAGTACTGCCTTAGCCGTCCATGATGCTCTCTTTTTACCAAGCTCTTTTTCAACAAATTTCATCGCATCTTCAGCCAACTTACGATAAGTTGTAATCTTTCCACCATAAAGATTAAGTATCTTTGGTGTCGTTCCTGTTCCCATTTCTTTTAAAACATAATCGCGCGTAATTTCTTGTGCTTTTGAAGCTCCATCATCATAGAGTGGACGAACTCCCGAGTAAGACCAGACAATCGTTTCAGGCAACACTGGTTGTATGAAATATTCACTGGCTGCTGCACAAATATAATCAATTTCTGTATCAGTAATATGAACGTCAGCCGGATCTCCTTGATAATTACAATCTGTTGTTCCAAGTAAGGTAAACTCTTCTTGATACGGAATAGCAAATATAATACGCCCATCACCATTTTGAAAAATATAAGCACGATCATGAGTATAAAGCTTGGGAACCAAAATATGAGAACCTCTAACAAGCCGTACTGGTGAATGTTCTTTACAATCTAATATGCTTGCTAAAACATGATCAATCCAAGGACCTGTCATATTCGCGACATAAGAAGCTGTGACACTATATTCTTTGCTACTTAACTTGTCTTGAAGAAAGATACGCCATTTATTGTCTTCTTTTTTTAAAGAGAGAACTTCTGTTCGTACTTTTATATCAGCTCCCCACTTTTCTGCATCACGAGCATTGCCAATAACTAAACGCGCATCATCTACTCTTGCATCAGAATATTCAAAACCTCTCTGATATTCTTTCTTCAGTGTAGAGCAAAATTTTTGTGAAAAATTAATCGTTTTACTGCGCCACAATTTCTGATTCCAATTCCCTAAATAATCATAAATAAAAAGTCCAAAACGCAACATCCAAGCAGGGCGCAATTCTTTATGATAAGGAAGGAGAAAACGCAAAGGACGCACAATATGTGGAGCCATACGTAAAATAATCTCGCGTTCTTTCAATGCTTCACGAACAAGTTTGAACTCATAGTGTTCAAGATAACGAAGCCCACCATGAATAAGCTTTGTTGACGCACTTGAGGTCCCAGATGCAAGATCGTTCATTTCAGCCAATCCCACTTTAAATCCGCGTCCTGCTGCATCTCTTGCCAATCCACAGCCGTTTATCCCTCCTCCAATGATAAACAGATCATAATGTGTTGTGGTTTTCATAATTTCACTTTTCATTATTTAATTTTGTTTCTCAGTACTCAATAAAGCAACAGGAAAAAATAATACAAATGTTCTTCATTGTATTATCAACGTACTTTTTCCTAAAATAAACACGCACAAAAAGCTTTTGATACCCTTATACATCAAAACAACATTTGACAAATTAAAGAGATTTTTTTTATCTTTTACAAAACATAATCCTTACCAAGCCAAGGTTTATCATATGAAATCTTTTTAGAGAAAAATTGATGTTTTTTCTCATTCTTAAAGATACACTATAACTAAATGCTTCATTGCACATAGATAGCGCTTTTCATATAGTTCACTCAATGACACCCTAAAAAATGTGAAGGTATACAAATGAATTATCACTCTCAAAACTCGAAAATAACACTTTTTTCAAAAATTTTAGTCATAGTTATGTCGAGTATTTTAATCTTTTTACCTTCTTTATCAAACGCAACATCACACTCAAAAACAGCAAATGATTTAAGCTTAGAAAAGCTTAAATCACAACTTTTGGAAGATTCTAGCTTTTTATCTAAGCTTAAAGAAAAAATGATACCACATACTGATTCTCATCATATTCAACAAATCGTCAGAGAGTATCTTCTTACTCATCCAGAAATTATGATTGAAATGCAGCTTATTCTTCAAGATAAGCTGGAAAAACAGAATGAATACGAAAACCAAAAACAAACTTCTGTCATTCATTCATTAGAAAAAGAGATTTTTCATTCTCCTCATGACGCTGTTTTGGGAAACCCAAATGGTAAAAGAGTGCTTGTCAATTTTTTTGATTACAACTGTGGTTATTGTAAAATTTCCTATTCAAATATAGAAGACTTGATAAAAGAATATCCAGATTTAAAGGTTATTATCAAGGACTTACCAATTTTAAGCTCTGATTCTATGGCAGCCCATACTGTTGCCTACGCATTTCGAAAACAATTTCCAGAGAAATATCCTCAGTTTCACAAAACGCTTTTAATGTATCAGGGTCGTGCAAATGAAGCTAAAGCTATTAAAGTAGCTGTTTCATTAGGAGCAGATGAAAAAAAACTACATAATGCAATAAAAGATCCCACTCTGCAAAACGCTTTTAAAAAAAACATTCAAATTGCCTCTGCACTTCATATTACGGGAACACCTTCTTACATCATTGGTGATAAAATATTCATCGGCGCAGCCAGACAAGATATTCTAAAACAAGCGATAGATAATACACAGTGAATACCTGATCCGTTTTAGGAAGAATACTGTAAATGAGGTAATTTTATGCTTTCTCTTTTTTGATAACAGGCTTATAAGTGCAATTTTACGTAAAGCAGATACAAGTTTTAAATTGCAAAGTATAATGATTTAAAGGAAATAAAAATCTTTAAAGCCTCAAAAGATGTCATCCCTAATCTAGAGATATTCGGTCATAAAATGAGATAATGACGATCTTCATTGATCAAGGAGTTAGAAATAAAATGGCAACAAAAAAAATGGATTCGGCAAAAACCGCAATTGATACGAAAATTATTCGTGATCTTGCTGAAATTTTGAATGATACAAATTTAACGAACATTGAAGTTGAACAAGGGGAGCTTCGTATTTGTGTCTCACGCCAAAATACCTTAACTTCTTCTGAGCAAGCAATCTATGCCCCTGTTTCTACTCCTACTTTTTCTGTAACATCTTCTCCAGTTCCAACAGCTGAATCTCCTATACAATCTATCCAAGAAGATAAATCAAAAAACACAATAACCTCCCCAATGGTTGGAACAGCTTATCTTGCACCCTCACCAGGCGCACAACCTTTTGTAGAAGTAGGACAAAATGTTTCTGAAGGGGAGACATTACTTATTATTGAAGCCATGAAAACAATGAATCAAATTTCATCACCGCGCTCCGGTACGGTAACCACTGTTCTTGTCAAAGATGGTCAACCTGTTGAATTTGGTGAACCACTTATTATTGTTGAATAAAGCGAGGGGCAACCATGATTCGAAAAATCCTCATTGCTAATCGAGGAGAAATTGCTCTTCGCGTTTTACGTGCATGTAAAGAACTTGGCATAAAAACCGTGGCTGTTCACTCTACCGCTGATGCAGATGCAATGCATGTTCGTCTTGCTGACGAAAGTGTTTGTATTGGCCCTCCTCCCGCTCGTGATTCTTATTTGAGTATTCAGCAAATTATTGCTGCTTGTGAAATTACAGGAGCGGATGCTGTTCATCCAGGTTATGGCTTTCTTTCTGAAAATGCAAAATTTGCAGATGTTCTAGAAGCCCATGATATTACATTCATCGGTCCAACAGCTACTCATATCCGCATCATGGGCGATAAAATCGAAGCAAAGAAAACCGCCAAAAAACTTGGTATTCCTGTAGTTCCAGGTTCAGATGGAGCAGTCACTGAAGAATCAGATGCTTTACGCACTGCTCGTGAAATTGGTTATCCAGTTATTATAAAAGCTTCTGCCGGTGGTGGCGGACGTGGTATGAAAGTCGTTCATTCTGAACAAGAATTTTCTATAGCTCTCAAAACAACGCGTTCAGAAGCGAAAGCTGCTTTTGGTGATGACGCTGTTTACATAGAAAAATATTTAGAAAAACCCCGTCATATTGAAATTCAAGTCATAGGTGATGGTGCGGGAAATGCTATTCATTTAGGAGAACGCGATTGTTCACTTCAACGACGGCATCAAAAAGTATGGGAAGAAGCTACGTCACCTGCACTTAATGAAACTGAACGGAAAAAAATTGGAAATATTGTTGCAAATGCTTGTGCCCAACTTGGATATCGTGGAGCTGGTACTATTGAATTTCTTTATGAAAATGGCGAATTTTATTTTATTGAAATGAATACACGTTTACAAGTCGAGCATCCTGTAACTGAAGCAATTACAGGTATAGATTTAGTCCACGAACAAATCCATATTGCATCAGGCTGTAAACTTTCAGTGACACAAGATGAAGTCTGTTTTTCTGGTCATGCCATTGAATGCCGTATTAATGCAGAAGATCCTATTAACTTTACGCCATCACCTGGAACCATTACACATTTTCATACACCTGGAGGTTTAGGGATTCGTGTTGATTCAGGCGCTTATTCAGGTTATCGCATTCCTCCTTACTATGATAGCATGATTGGAAAGCTGATTGTTCATGGACGTACCCGTTTAGAGTGTATGATGCGTTTACGGCGTGCTTTAGATGAATTTGTCGTCGATGGGATAAAAACTACACTACCTCTTTTTCGCGATCTTATTAATAATCAAGATGTTGCTGATGGTAATTATAATATTCACTGGCTAGAAAATTACCTTGCTCATCAATCAAAGTCTTCAGATTCGTAATTCGATAGCAAAACGGTGCATTCTTATAAAAGATTCTATAAGATATCAACATAAGGATAGTTCCAACCTTGCTGTAAAAAGTGGAAAAAGGAAATAAATTGGTTATTTTTTACATAGTTTTCTTTTAATATACATAAAATTTAATAATTTTCTGTTTTCCTTTTTGTTAGTTTGTGCTAACTCCTACATGGTTACGCCCTTATAGCTCAGTTGGTAGAGCACCTGATTTGTAATCAGGGGGTCGGGAGTTCGAGTCTCTCTGGGGGCACCATTTTATTTCTTGAACATATTGAAATATATAGATTTTTTCTTTAAATAGCCATTTTCAGACCACCTTTTAGACCACCTTCTACAGTTTATATAATTTTACCTAATTTGTTCTTATTTGCTCCTTATTTTTCTTTGGAGTGAAGGCTAAGATCTCTTTTTTTCTCCATCTCACTGCTCTCCCTAGCTTATATGGCTCCGGAAACAACCCCTGAAGCACCCAATTGCGAATCGTTGTTGTGGATACACTAAAAAGCTGTGCACACTCACGTGTCGTTACATATCTATCTCCATCATCAAATATCATCTCATTACCTTTCTCTTTTTTATATTAATTAAATGGGTGGGAGTGCTGGAAGGAGAGAGCACCCCCATAGGTTTAAGCAGCTTTTGCCAAAATCTTTTGCATCTCTTGTTCTATTTCCCCTAAAAAGATTTCGACCGCTTTATTGATCTCTTCAATGTGTTTCTCATCACGGAGGACGCGTTTGATTTTCATTCTCAAACCAGTAGATTTGCCTACAAAGTTTGGATTATAGCTCATGAAATCACACCATTTGCGTCCAGTGCATGCCATTTGGAATTGCATCTGTGCGATATATTCAGGCTTGATTTCGTCATAAATAAAAAAACGCAAATGCGTGGTTGATTGTGGACATTTGACTTCTATTAAACCGTCCTCTCCAATCAACCCATCAGGACTAGCCCCCGCCATTTCCATTTTGGGGTGGGGGATAAACCCGCATCTTGTGACTTCTGCGTCATAAATGAATTCATATTCTCTTAAGGCATCTTCTTCATGTTCGATACCCCATTGCATAGCAGGTGTTGTATAAGATTGGCTTATTTCCTCTATTAAGCGTTCTGTCATGAGTTTCGTTTTGTAGTCTTCATATTTGCTGGTAGGCAAGCCTTTAGCTGTCTTACTGAGTACGCTGTAGACATTAGATGCAGTGACTTTACCCAAGCGCGCTTGAAACCACTCTGCTGTCCTTTGTTCCATTTCACACCGCCGTTTCTTGTTGAGTTGGCGCATATTCGATATCTTGTATAGGTGCATCTAATTGCTCTTGTTGTGCTTTATTCATTTGCTTTCGTTGCTTTTTTTTCAAAGAAAACAAAGCGGTTTGTGCTTGTTTAAAAGACATATCTTTTAGATTTTTTACTCCTATGAAAGAGAGAAGCCTACTTT
>NZ_JBHIPD010000007.1:0-100661 GCF_042195865.1 Bartonella sp. AP36NXGY
TGATTAGCGAAGCGCAAAGAAAAGAAAATGCTACTGTTGTAGACAAATGTTAGAAAATCCTATTCCCTAACTTTTATCCACGTATCCCGTACTTTAAAAAAGATATATAAAATCAATAGATTATGTACAGAAAAAAGAAACATGGTACGCCCAAGGGGAATCGAACCCCTGTTTCCGCCGTGAAAGGGCGATGTCCTAACCGCTAGACGATGGGCGCAAACCAATGATGAGGCTTATAGAGAGGATCTTTTTACTTCGCAAGCCCTCTGTGTCATTTTTTTTGAAAAAAGTGTGTTTTATTGAATAATTTTTGAGCGATTCCTGTTTAGATCATTTTATTTTCTAAGATTTTTTGTAGAAAAAATATAAAGTTATCATGATTGATAGAAAATTTTGATGTGGGTATCATCTCAGGGAATGATATTTTCAGTTTTGAGGAGTAGGCAAAAATGATCAAAAACAGCATTTTTAATGTATTTATTTTTTGCATATTTTATCGCTTGTTATCTTTGCTCACCACATGAGAATATTATTTAACTTGCTTGAAAGAGCCTTTATACAGAAGATTTCTCATTTGAGTTTATCATAAAGCAAAAACTGTATAATTTATGAAGTAGAAAGAAAATATTTATTACCAAATTAACAAATAATACAAAAGTTTTTCTATGAACAATCCATAGATTATTTGCAGTTTAACAAAATATAAATAGATATCTGTATGCTAAAAATGAAAATATTAAATCAATTTTTATAGAATATATGAAGAAAATATTTTTTTATATTTACTTTTACATGTCTGTAAAATTTTTAAAATTAAAAACCATTCATTTGCTCTTTTACATATTGAGAAGGTTCTTGATTTGAAAATGAATTAGTGTGGATAAAGGGTAGATTGAGTTTTTTCTCATTTCAATTCGCTAGTTTTTTAAAGAGGTGCAATAAGTTGAGATAAAATATTCGAATTTTGCAAATTTATTCTCCATATTTATAATATTTCAGAATTAGGGTGTGCGCATATTAAGTCTTGTTTTTTACTTTAATGTAAGGTTCTATTTTGATATATGAGTGCGTTAAGATTTTTGCATTAAAGATTTATAGTTAAAGCTATGGAATGGTAGGAAGGAATGTGTTATCATTTACTGATCTACTTTCATTTTATCCATTCCCTAAGTTATCATATGAAAGAATGTTTTTTGTTCCATACTTGTTGATTTAGAAGAGATGTTTTTATTCTTTCTTACCAAGTCTTCAATATTCTTTAACTTGTTATTGATTATTTTTTAGAACTTTTTTTATGGAAACTTGCATTTATCTGTTTTACAGATTTTCATTCTGAATTAGATATTTTATAAAGATTCTGAAATCTTTGAAGACAATAAATATTATATTTTTAGGAATGTTGATTGAACAAGCGGGGATAATTCTATTAGAGAAAATGAAATAAATAGAGCAGGGTATTTCTTTTGTTCTTATGAACATAAGTACTTTTTGTGTTGATTGGCACATCATTTAAACGATTTTTCAATGAAGATAGGGATCAGTGGTTAATAATGGCAGAAGCTTTAAAGGTTGGTGTTGCGGGACTTGGTACAGTTGGTACTTCAGTTGTTCGAACTCTATGTGAAAAAGCGAATAGTTTAGCTTGTCAATGTGGGCGATTCATCAAAGTTGTTGCTGTTAGTGCGCGTGATAAAGGTCGCAATCGTGGAATTGATCTTAGTGGTATAAAATGGTTTGATTCACCTGTGGAGTTGGCTGCTTCTGATGAGATTGATGTTTTTGTAGAGTTAATTGGTGGTGAATTGGATGTGGTGTATACCGCTGTTAAGAGAGCGCTTGAGGCGGGACATCATGTTGTAACAGCCAATAAAGCTCTTCTTGCTCGACATGGAGTAGAGCTGGCTATAATTGCAGAAAAAAAAGGTGTTTTTCTTCATTTTGAAGCAGCTGTTGCAGGGGGGATTCCTGTTATCAAAGCGATGAGAGAATCACTTGTTAGTAATCGCATATCGCGAATTTATGGTATTCTCAATGGAACCTGTAATTATATATTAACACGTATGTTTACGGAAGGTCTTTCATTTAAAGATTGTTTAGCAGATGCACAGAGACTTGGGTATGCTGAAGCAGATCCAAGTTTTGATATTGAGGGAAATGATACTGCTCATAAATTAGCTTTGTTGACAAGCTTGGCATTTGGAACTGCTGTTTCGTTAGATGATGTTTATGTTGAAGGAATTCATAATATTTCGCAAATTGATATTCGAGCAGCTGATGAATTGGGGTATCGGATTAAGCTTTTAGGGGTTGCATTAAAAACGGATTCTGGAATAGAGCAACGCGTTCATCCAACAATGGTACCAACATCCTCAATGATTGCACAGATAAATGGTGTAACCAATGCTCTTTCTATTCAAAGTGATTTATTAGGTGAATTACTGTTTTCTGGTCCTGGCGCCGGAGGAAAGGCAACAGCATCAGCCGTTATTGGTGATTTGGCTGATATAGCAAAAGCACGTTCTGGTTTTCAGTATGCACCTGTTTTAAGACGTCCAGCATTAGAACTTGCTCCTCATAAAAAAGCACGTATTTCGCATCATGCAGGTGGTTATTTTATTCGTTTAAATGTTCATGATCGTACTGGCGTTTTTGCCGAGGTCGCAAGGCATATGGCTGATAATCACATCTCATTGGAGTCGATTGTTCAAAGATCTTTTGTAGAAGATCAAATTGAAAAAACAATTATTTTAATTACGCACGAAACAACAGAGGTGAATGTACGACAGGCACTTGCAGAAATTGAAAAAGATGGACATCTTGTTGCAAAATCTCAATTTATTCGTATTGAACCTATGGCAAAGAATTGATAACTTTCTTGATAATAAAAAAGCACGCTTGAGTTCTTTTATCTCTTGTGGAAAATTTTCATCTTTGCCAAAAAACTTTATTCTTAGTATTTAATAAGGACTCATATTTTTTCTGGTATTCATTCGGTAGGATTTTTTCATATGCCCACAACTCAGAAGATTTTAAATGGACTTGATCGTATTTTGACGCTTGAATTGGTACGTGTTACTGAACGTGCTGCTGTTGCTGCTGCACGCTGGCGCGGACGTGGCGATGAAAAGGCAGCGGATCAAGCTGCTGTAGATGCAATGCGGCAGGAACTTAATCGATTGCCTATTGATGGTACAGTGGTGATTGGTGAAGGTGAGCGGGATGAAGCGCCTATGCTTTATATTGGAGAAAAAGTAGGTCTTCAAAGTGGATTGGCGATCGATATTGCACTTGATCCACTAGAGGGTACAACACTTTGTGCTAAAAATATTGCCAATTCTTTGGCAGTAGTTGCAATTGCTGAAAAGGGTAATCTCCTTTATGCCCCTGATGTTTATATGAACAAAATTGCTATTGGTCCTGGTTATCCAAAGGGAGTAGTCGATATAGATGCTTGTCCTACCGATAATATACATGCTCTTGCGAAGGCTAAAGGAGTGACTGTTAATCAGATTGTTGTTTGTATTATGGATAGACCTCGTCATGAAAAATTGGTTAATGAAGTACGAGCGACAGGGGCGTCGATTCGCTTGATTGGGGATGGAGATGTGGCTGCTGTTATTGATACAACTGATCCAGAAGAAACAGGTATTGATATCTATATGGGGATTGGTGGAGCACCTGAAGGTGTCTTAGCTTCTGCTGCTTTGCGCTGCATTGGAGGACAGATGCAAGGTCGTTTGCTGCTTGATACAGAAGAGAAAATTGCTCGTGCAGCTAAAATGGGGATTAGTGATCCCAATAAGGTTTATACAATGGAAGAAATGGCAAAGGGTGATGTTTTGTTTTCAGCAACAGGGGTGACAGATGGCAATATGCTTTCTGGTGTTAAATTTACATCTCGTTACATTCAAACGGAAACTCTCGTAATGCGCTCCCATACGGGTACAGTCCGTAATATTAAAGCAAAGCATAGAAATCATTCGAAATTTGATTAATGCTTTCTTTTTTGTCACTAAAAATAGAGGGAGTTTTTCTAGGAAAAACGCTTCCATGAATCTACTTTCATGGAAGCGTTTATAGATATGAGAATACCTTAAATATTATGAGATCTGGACAGAATGTACCCAGCCATTTTTATCTTCTATGTTCCCTTTTTGAATGCCAACCAATTGTGTACGAAGCTGCTTTGTAACTTCTCCAACTGTTTCATTTCCAATAATAAATTCTCCCCCTTTATATCTAAAACGACCAATTGATGTGATAACGGCAGCTGTACCACAAGCAAAGGCTTCTTTAAGGTGTCCACTCTTTGCATCTTCTTGAAGCGCTGTAAAAGAATAAGGACGCTCTTCTATTTTTAATCCCATTTGTTGAGCTAACCTTAAGATTGAATCACGGGTTATCCCTGGAAGGATAGTTCCATTAAGTGGGGGGGTTACAAGTGTATTATTGTCCATAATAAAGCAGACATTCATACCACCAAGTTCTTCAATCCATTTATGTTCAATCATATCAAGGAAGAGTACTTGGCTACAATTATTTTCAGTTGCAGTTTTTTGTGCCAGTAAGCTTGCTGCATAGTTTCCACCACATTTGGCAGCCCCTGTTCCTCTTGGACCGGCACGACTATAATCTGTTTCAATCCAGACGCTGACAGATTTTTCTTCTCCTTTGAAATAGGATTCAACTGGAGAGGCTATGACACAAAAAAGATATTCTTGAGAAGGGCGGACTCCCAAAAAGTTTTCATTGCCAAACATAAATGGACGGATATAGAGGCTAGCGTTGGGCTGATCAGAAACCCATTTTTGATCAATCTTTACTAATTGATGAACGGCATCCAGAAAAATATCTTTTGGCAATTCTGGCATAGCTAAACGCCTCGCTGATTCTATAAAGCGTTGTGCATTGGCATCAGGACGGAAGAGCAAGATGCGTCCATCTTTTGCACGATATGCTTTTAAACCCTCAAAAATTTCCTGTCCGTAATGTAAAACGGTACTTGCAGGGTTAATTTCTAAAGCTTTGTATTGAGAAATGACGGCATTGTGCCAGCCTTTGTCTTCAGTCCATTGAATAGTACACATGTGGTCTGTAAAAAATTGACCAAAACCGGGACTTTTTAAAATTTCTTCATATTTTTCTTCTGACAGAGGAGATGGGTGTTTTTCTATTTTAAAGGGAAGCGATGATATGGGAGATTTCATAAAAAACCTTTTGAGTATGTTTCATTTTTATTAATAAAAATAATGAAATATTTTGATTATAACTCTATTATTAACAAAACCTTTGTGTCAATGTTTTATTATAGAATACAAAGGGGTTTATTATAGAATTCAAAGGCTAGAGTAGGGTAGATATTTTAATTCTATCCTCGCTTCTTTTTCTCAACTTTATGAAGTAAACTGGAACTTTTGTTTATAATTATCGTTTTCTCACAATAAGTATCTGAATAATTGCATATATGCATATTTTCTAGAAATTTAAAGGTAAGGGAATTGAGAAAAGGAATCCACTATGATTGATAAAAATTATCACACATATGAAGAACGTATGGCCGCAGAAAGAAGAGGTCGTGAACAACCTGTTTCAATCGCTAAGGGTATTTTTGCTATTCTTCTTGCGATGGTTATTATCTGGTTTATTTTTGGTTTTTTAGGATCTTTTTTTGCAAAATCTCCTGAACATAGTTCGCGTTATAATACCCCAGAAACAAGCCAAAGTGTAACAACGCCCAAAAAAGATTTAAATTCGCTTCCTCCTGTACCTTATACCTATAAGGGTACGGAGTAATTTTTTCGTAAATATAATCTTTTAGATAGGGCGAAAATCGACGTAGATTAAGGAATAAAGTCAGCACAAAGACATAAAAAAGAGAGGAATGATTTTAATTTCTGAAGTTTTTGATAAGTAATTAAATGGTATGGAAATAAATAATGCAACGGTTGTTAAAACCGTTGCATTATTGGTTTAGCGTGTGATGAAGCAGCTTCCACCAGAACTTTTAATGGATTCACAAAGGATTATGGCTTCATTACGGTCTTGCGCTTGAATCCGAACACGGTAATAAGTACCTTTTCCTGGTATAAAAGCGGATTGAATATTTAAAGAACGGGCACCGATAAGGAATCCAAATTTAGATTTCATATTTTTTAAAGAATTTCTAGCGAGCTCATACGTTGGTTGAGATGCAAGTTGTACGTAATAACTTTCTGAATTTTGTGCTGCGACTCTGTTTGGTGATATGGGGCGAGACGCGGCTGGTGTTTCAACTTGTGTATTTCTTTCTGCATGGGAAGGGATAGGGATAAATTTTTCTTCAATATTTGAGCTAGAATTATTTTCTGCGATTATTTTATCAATATTATTTTTGAGATCATGATCTCTTTCTTGGTCGTTTATATCAGAATCATGCGACGAAACAAGGGACGAATCTTGAAGTTCATTAGAAGTTTGATCAATGCTTTCTTCAGATTGAGCAGCAGTTTTGCTGTTTGTTTGATGCGCGGGGGCTAGTGTAACTGTACCATCTTGATTGACAATAACAGTTTGTACTTCTCGCATTGGAATAGTATGATTTATGGCTTCTGTGACTGCATCTTCAACATCAGATTCATTTAAAGACGATGAGGAAACGCTTGAAGATTCTTCAGGGTTTAATTCTTTTAAATTTTCAGGTTGTTCAGAGTTATCAATAAGAAATTGTTGTGTATTTTCTTGTTTCTCATTTTGTTCAGTTGTTTGTTTATAAATATCTAAATTATGTGCAACATCATTTTTCGTTTCAGTTGTTTCTGGTTTGAATTTAAAAGGCGTATTATCAGCGTGGATAATGACCGTTTCTTCATTTTTTTGTGATGGCATAAAAAAATGAGAATAACCAGCAAACCCAAGTCCTATTAAAATAAGTATAAAAAAACCTTTAATGAAAGTTTTACCAAAAATAAAACTTTTTAAGGGAGGAGGAGCTGATGGAGGTGTGGGAACCTCATCTGAGTTTGTGTATGATGAATTCTCGCTAAAAGAGGGAAAATTATATTCCATATTGGCAGAAGAAAAATAGTCGGAATTTTGTTCTTTAGAGTTTATATAAACACCTTCTTTTGAATTTTGCATAGACTGATGAAAAACTTCACTAAAAACCTCGTTTTTCTGTTTTTTTTGAGAAAAATTATCCGTTGGGACATTCCCTACATTGAGTACATCAGCAAATTCTTCTTCTAAACCACCATTAGTTGGCACATCATATTCTGGCGCTTCATACGGGACTTCTGGAACCATAATAGGACCAGTTTTTTCTACGATTTCCTCTGAAAATTTATAAGTATCAACATTGGGAGGGGGAGTATCTCTGTGCGTATAGTTATGGGCAAAAAAGCCATCCGTTTGTTTTGTATTTAAAGAGGGGGATGAGGAAAGAAACTCATCTAAATTATTTTCATTATATGAAATTTCTCTATTTGGGTTAGAGGCACCTTCGGCGTTATTGATGTATTGGGCTCGAGCCTCATCATATATCGGAACTTTTTCGCCATAAGTTTCTTGTTGTGAGGGGGGGGCTGCAAAAAAATGGGGATAATTGGTTGTATGATCTTCTTGTGAAGCTCCCTTTAAATAAGATTGTCTATCAACTGGTGGAGAATCTAAAGGTGAGGAGAAGGTACTTGTTGTTTGATTTCTTGCAGTGTTTTGTCTTTCTGACACAAGATTAGAAGATGAGAAAAACTCATTTTCCTCTGTAGAAGAGGAGACATCAGGATAATCTTTTTTAATCCAATTTTCTTGATCAGCTGAAATTTTATAGGGATGGTTTATAGGAGTGTCATAGAGGTTTTGATTGTCCTCATAAGTTTTTTGTATATTCGTAGTCTCAGGTTGTTGTGAATTTATTTGTGAAAAACGATTGGTTTGTTCAACATCTTCTGGCGTCTCTCTCTTATTTTCGTGCCTTTCAGATTTATCAAAAAAGAAATTTTCTGATTCTGATTGTGACATAAGATTACTTTTTTCAAGAAAAGGATCAGCATTGGTTGCTGTTTTTTTCTGTTGATGTGATTGATTCTTTGGGATTGGTAATGGAGAAAGCTCATCTAAAATTTGTTCTTCATCATGACTGCTAGGTGAAGAATATTTCTCTTCAGATAAATTATTTTGTTTTGAATGGTTGAAAGAAGAAGATTGTGCAATATCTGAGGCTGTTGCGTTGCTGGTTGCATGCAAGTCCCATTGTTTTTTTTGATCATCAAACGGTAAGTCATGTGCTAAATTTTTTTCAAGTTCCTCTTCTAGAAAGGAGAAATCAAAATCATCATCATGGGATGATGTTTCGGGGTGAGATGTTGATCGTTCTGTTTTTAAAGACGATTGCTCATTTTGGTTTCCGCTTTGTTTGTGCGGATTAAAAATGCGCGTAAGCCTTTCTAAAGGATCATGGTGTTCATGATCGTGTTTTGTTTCGTGTAGATTTTTGCGATCGTTATCGCTCATAGCTTTTCTCACATGATGGTTTGCACTTACGTGCAATCAATGGTTGATTTTGATTTGTTATATTAAAATTATAAATTTTCCCCCTCTCATGCAAGGATACATGAAAAAGTTTATCAATAGAGTACCTATTGTATGTATTTATAGAACTTTTTCAACGCATTTCTATGGGTGCTTCGACTCCTATGATGGTAAGCCCTGATGATAAAATATTGATAACAGCTTGTATCAATCCTAATCTTGCAAAGGATAACTCTTTATCATCAGGTTGAATAAAGCGTAAATTGAGATTTTCACTCCCTTTATTCCAATGGGTGTGAAAGCTGGAGGCAAGGTCATAAAGGTAAAACGCTAATCGATGCGGTTCTTTATGAATTACGGCCTGTTCAATGATACGTGGATATTCAGAAAGTTTGCGTATTAACAATATTTCATGGTCATCTGTTAATCGATGAAGATGGGCAATCAATGTATTATTTGAAAAGCTTTTAATATGAAGCGCTTCTTGTGCTTGACGAAAGACTGAGTGACAACGTGCACTTGCATATTGTACGTAAAAGATGGGGTTATCTTTTGATTGTTCTGTTACTTTTGCAAAATCAAAATCAAGAGGTGCTTCACACTTACGGTATAGCATCATAAAACGCACAGGATCACGCCCAACCTCTTCGACAACATCCCGTAAAGTGACAAAAGATCCTGCTCTTTTTGACATGCGTACAGGATGACCGTTGCGAAAAAGTTTTACCAATTGACACAAGAAGACACTTAATTTAGCTTTATCCCCAGAAATTGCTTTTGCCATTGCCTCTAGCCGCTTTACATAGCCCGCATGGTCTGCGCCTAGAATATAAATCATTTCATCAAAATGACGATTAAATTTATCCCGAAAATAAGCAACATCAGCAGCAAAATAAGTGTAAGAACCGTCAGATTTGACTAAAACACGGTCTTGGTCATCACCGACATTTGTTGAACGGAACAAAGTTTGTTCGCTTGGTTCCCAGTCTTCTGTATTTTGTCCTTTGGGAGGGGGGAGTTTTCCTTTGTAGATATAACCATTTAAAGTGAGGTCGTTGATGGTGTTACGAATGGCGCGTGCATTATCTGCATAAAGCATTCGCTCAGAGAAAAAGATATCATGATAAATATTAAGAGCAGCCAAATCTTCGCGAATCATGGACATCATTGCATGAATTGCACGTTCTTTCACAAGAGATAAGGCTTCATCTTTATCCATCGTGAGGAGTTGGTCACCAAACTCTTGAGCAAGCGATTGACCCAATGGTATCAAGTATTCTCCAGGATAGAGTCCTTCTGGAATTTCATTAATTTCTTGCCCAAGAGCTTCACGATAGCGCAATAGTACCGAATGGGCGAGGACTTCGATTTGTTGACCCGCATCATTGATATAATACTCTTTTGTAATGTTATAGCCCGTAAATTGTAGCAAATTGGAGAGAACATCCCCAACAACTGCTCCGCGGCAGTGTCCTACATGCATTGGTCCAGTGGGATTTGCTGAGACATATTCAACATTGACGCATTTTCCTTGTCCCATTGGAATACGACCATAAGAAGTGCCTAATTCAAGCATAGATTTTATAGCATCTTGCCAAAATAATTTTGTAAGCTTTATGTTTATAAAACCAGGACCGGCAACATCTATATTTTCGATAGAGGAATCATTTTTAAGAAGTTCTATGATTTTATCTGCAAGTGCACGTGGATTGATTCCAATAGATTTTGCAAGCACCATAGCAGCATTGGTTGATAAATGACCGTGGGAGGAATCACGCGGAGGATCAACAGTGATTTTTGATAAATCTAGATCTTCTCCATTTTTTCCTTTTATATCAGATAATTCAATTGATCTCTTAATTTTTTTTTCGAAGTTTTTAAAGATATTCATATTTAGCTTCCATGATGATGCCAAAAGCCATTAAACGAAATTATCTGTATGGTCAAATAAACGCTGATATTCACGTAGAGCGTAGTGATCCGTCATGCCTGAAAGAAAGTCAGCAATCAAACGTGCTAACTCTTGATTTTTTAAGTGCACTGTTTTGCTCTGCCAACTTTCAGGCATTGTATTTGGATTTTCATAATAACAATTGAATAATTTTTGTACAATGCATTTTGCTGCATTGCGACGACTAAGAACTTGTTCATGGTAGTAAAGATTTTTAAATAAAAAGTTTTTTAGTTCTTTTTCATAAACGGTCATTGTCGGTGAAAAGGTGACAATGGTTTGTTTTGCTTGGTGAATATCGTTTATGCTTGTTGGTTTGATGCGTGCTAAATTTTCTTGTGATTGTTTGATAACATCTTCAACCATGGTTGTTATTTGTCTTCGTACAAGTGTGTAACCGCGACGCGCTTGGTCGAGGTGGGGATGCTCATCTGTTATATCTTTTAATATTGCTGCTGTTAGTGGAACATGTTCAAATTGATCGAGTGTTAAAAATTGCGAACGTAGACCATCATCAATATCATGCGCATTGTATGCGATATCATCTGCAATAGCAGCACATTGCGCTTCTAGCCCTGCAAAACAATCGAGTGCAAGGTCTTGCTTTGCATTGTATTGTAAAATATCGATAGGAACCTCCTTATTCTTTGCGTGAGGACCTAAAAGGGGACCATTATGCTTTACAAGTCCTTCGAGGGTTTCCCATGTAAGGTTAAGTCCATCAAAATTTGCATAGCGCTGTTCTAGTTTTGTTACAATGCGTAATGCTTGTGCATTATGATCAAAGCCGCCATAAAGTACCATGGCTTCATTAAGAGCATCTTCTCCTGCATGGCCAAAGGGTGTGTGTCCAAAGTCGTGAACAAGGGCAATGGCTTCGGCAAGGTCTTCATCAAGACACAGGGCACGGGCTAATGTTCTTGCAATTTGAGAAACCTCTATGGAATGGGTTAGGCGAGTACGGTAATGATCGCTTTCATCAGCAATAAACACTTGCGTTTTATGTTTAAGACGTCGAAATGCATTAGAATGGATAATACGATCTCTATCTCGTTGAAAAGGTGAGCGTGTGGTGCTCATCGTTTCATGGTATAATCGACCACGGCTTGTTTGTGGATGAGCACTGTATACTGCTCGAGATTGGTAATTGAAGTTGATATTGCCTATATCCATTGCAAGCTGTCTATTATCATCTTAAAATTGAGAGTGGTTTATGAGAAATAAACTGCTCTTTGAGTGTAGGATACTCTTTCTTGATGGTTTAATGCAAGGATATATAAAATGAATGTGAAAATTTCAGATGTTGCTGCCAAAAAAATTGCACAGATACTTTTGCGTGAACCCGATAAAATAGCATTACGTATTTCTGTTGAAGGTGGTGGGTGTTCTGGTTTTTCTTATAAATATGACTTGGTTTCTGAAATGTGTGAAGATGACCTCGTTCTCAAAAAAGACGGGGCAGTTGTGTTTATTGATTTACTATCACTTCCTTTTATGGAAGGAGCTGAGATTGATTTTGTTGATGATCTTATGGGGCAGTCTTTTCAAATCCACAATCCCAATGCTGTTTCATCATGTGGTTGTGGTGTAAGTTTCTCAATTTAAAATGATGGCTGTGTGATATTGTTTCTTGAAAAAAAGATCATGTTGGTCAACAATGCAAAAATGGGTATTCTTATAAAAATAGTGCACCGATGTGTATGGTTGTGCGTGGCGCTTTCTTTATTGACTTGGAGCCACTGTGCTTTTTCTGAAGCAGGAGAAGGGCAAGATCAGCAGCAGAGACAATCAAGGAGTTTTATTGTAAAGACTCAAGAGCAGGAGAACGAAAACTTAGCATCTCAAACACAACTCATTTTGAATGCTCGATTAACAAATAGTCATCCGGATATTGAAAAAGGGCTTGTCTGGCGGGTTTATGCTCCTATTCTAGGGATTGATAATAAGTTACCATTAGTGGCAACCTATAAGGGGGGAAGTGCACGTTTTGATCTCGAACCAGGAAATTATCTTGTTCATGTCTCATTTGGTCATATGAGTGCTGTGCGCCATATTCGTTTAGAAAATGGGCAGAGTCTTGTAAAAAACTTTAATCTTGAGGCTGGTGGTGTCATTTTAAATGCAACACTGCTCAATGGCGTAATGAATGAAAAGGAACTCCGTTTTACCATTTATGAGGATGAAAAAGAAAATGATGATACGGGAGTAATTATATCAAATGTTAAACCCCAATCAGTTGTGCGTTTAAAAGCTGGCCGCTACCATGTTGCTTCCCATTATGGTTCTATTAATGCGACGGCTCGTTCGGATATTCAAGTGGATGCGGGTAAAATAACAGAAGTTACTCTTGAACATCAGGCCGCTCAGATTGTCTTAAAGCTGGTGCGACAAGAAAGAGGAGAAGCGCTTGCAGATACAAGTTGGTCTCTTGCCAATGATTCTGGTGATATCGTTTATGAAACAGTAGGTGCGTATGTTTCACTCGTGTTAGCGGAGGGAGAGTATATTGCAATTGCTAAAAATAAAGATAAAATCTATCAAAAAGTTTTTTCAGTCGTTTCTGGTCATGATGAAGATATAAGTGTGATAGCGAATGAAGAAAATATGCAGCGAGTTGATGAAGATGTGGATTGATTGTTGTTCATGGGGGGGTAAACTACGATGAAAGACGGGGTATGAATTTTGATTGAAATTTCAACAGTTGGTGTGTTTTTTGCTGGGGCACTCTCTTTTTTGTCACCATGCGTTTTGCCGTTAGTTCCTCCTTATTTGTGCTATATGGCAGGGGTTGGTATTGATGATTTTCGTTCAGAAAAGCCTGATGAGAAAGTCTTTATCCGGTGGGCTTTATTATCTTCTGTTATTGCTTTTGTTCTTGGGTTTACGACTGTTTTTGTTGCTTTAGGTGCCAGTGCTAGTACAATTGGGAAATTCATCGGTTATTATCGTGATTGGTTTGCTCTTGCTGCTGGAATTGTCATTATTATTTTTGGTTTAAATTTTTTGGGGATTTTCAAGATCGCTTTTTTATTTCGTGAGGCGCGTTTTCAGACCAAAAAAACACCTGCTGGTCCTTTAGGCGCGTATATTATCGGTTTAGCTTTTGCCTTTGGTTGGACACCGTGTATTGGCCCTATTTTAGGTCCTATTATAACGCTTGCTGGAACAAAAGAAACTGTGGGAGAGGGAGCTGTTCTCTTAGCGGTTTATGCATTAGGTCTTGCTATTCCTTTTATGTTAGCAGCTTTATTTTCGAGCAGTTTTATGCGATTTTTAGGCGCTTTTCGTATTCATTTAGGAAAAGTTGAAAAAATCATTGGTGTTTTTCTTATTCTTACAGGGATTTTGTTTTTAACAGGTTCTATGCAGGATCTTTCATTTTGGCTTTTAGAACATTATCCTTCGTTGAGTTATATTGAAGATATTCGTTGGCACAGTATTATGAATTTTTTTGGATTTTCTCGTTAGTCTTATGTGTTTTTATGGTTAGAAGTTGTCTTTCTATTGTTCTTGCCGCAGGTGAGGGGACGCGCATGAAATCGTCTCTGCCTAAGGTACTTCATAAAATTGCTGGATTGCCTCTTATATGCCATGTTCTAAAACAAATAGAATTGGCAGGCTCTTCACAATTAGCGGTTGTTGTGGGATATGGTGCTAAGGAGGTTATGCACGTTGTTCAGTCATTTGTAAAAGATGTAATGATTTTTGAACAAAAAGAGCGTTTAGGAACTGCCCATGCTGTTTTGTCTGCTCGTTTAGCTTTGCAAAAGGAGGTGGATGATGTGCTCATTGTTTTTGGGGATACTCCTCTCATTCAGCAAGATTCATTGCACCAAATGCGTGCACAGCTTGCTGATGGAGGAGCAGATGTTGTTTTTGCAGGTTTTCATACCAAACATCCAACAGGTTATGGGCGTCTTCTCGAGAAAAATGGTCAATTGATTGCAATTGTAGAAGAAAAAGACGCTAGCGATGAAGAAAAAAAGATTTCTTTTTGTAACGGTGGAATACTCGCTATGCGTGGAAAACATGCACTTTCTCTTTTAGAGAAAGTTGGTAATAATAATGTGAAAAAAGAATATTACTTAACAGATATTGCTTCTCTTGCAACACGCGAAGGATTAGATGTGCGTGTTGTTGAAGTTCCTTTTGAAGATATTGTAGGAATTAACAACGGTCTTGAGCTTTCTGAGGCTGATTCTTTGTGGCAAAAACGTAAAGCGCGCGATTTAATGTTATCGGGTGTTACACTCTTAAAGCCAGAAACACTCTATTTTTCTTATGATACAGAAATTGCACCAGGGGTGGTGATAGAACCAAATGTTTATTTTGGGTTAAACGTAAAAGTACAATCTGGTGCGGTTATTCATGCATTTAGTTATCTCGAAGGTGCTGTGGTTGGTAGAGATGCACAGATTGGTCCCTATGCACGTTTGCGTCCTGGAACAGAGTTGGCTAAGTCCGTAAAGATTGGAAATTTTTGTGAAGTCAAACAAGCTAAGGTAGGAGAATCTTCTAAAATCAATCATTTAAGTTATATTGGTGATGCCGAAATTGGTGCACATACCAATATTGGAGCCGGTACGATTACTTGCAATTATGATGGATTTAACAAATATAAAACCATGATTGGTGATCATGCTTTTGTTGGGTCTAATACGGCACTTGTTTCCCCATTGGTAATAGGGGATGGCTCTTATGTTGCTTCAGGAAGTGTTATTACTGAAAATATTCCTATGAACAGTATGGCTTTTGGGCGTGCACGACAGGTTATAAAAGAGGGCTATGCGACAAAATTTCGAGAGCGTTTGTTAGAAAACAAACAGAAAAAATGATTATTTTCAGCTTATTCTTTTGTTTCGTGTTAATCTAACGATGGATGGAAGATTTATTCTTAAAGATTGCCGTATTCCATGTTTGAATTATTTTTATTATTTATAGTTTTAAATAAAGGCTGTTGGATTGTTTTGTAAAATTTGAATCTTAAGATGTGGGTTGGAGCTTTTTAATGTGTGGAATTATTGGAGTTCTTGGAAAGAGGTGTGTTACGTCCTCTTTGGTTGAGGGGTTAAAACGTCTTGAATATAGAGGGTATGATTCATCTGGGGTGGCAACGGTCCATAATGGGCATCTTTATCGTGTACGTGCTGAGGGGAAGCTTGTTCATTTAGAAGAAAAATTAAAAAAAACACCTCTGGAGGGAAGTTTAGGGATTGGTCATACCCGTTGGGCTACGCATGGAATTGCTGTTGAACGCAATGCGCATCCCCATGTGACTGAAAAGCTTGCGATTGTTCATAATGGTATTATTGAAAATTTTGTAGAACTGCAAAAGGAACTCATAGAGGATGGTTGTATCTTTGAAACAGAGACGGATACGGAAGTTATTGCACATTTAATAACGCGTGCATTAAAAGATGGTCTTTCTCCGCAAGAAGCCATACGTACCAGTTGGAAAAGGCTGCAGGGGGCTTTTGCTATTGCTCTTATTTTCGAAGGTGAAGATAACCTTATGATTGCGGCTTGTTCTGGTCCACCTCTGGCAATTGGTTATGGAAAAGATGAATTTTTTGTGGGGTCAGATGCGATTGCTTTGGCACCATTCGTTGATTATATTAGCTATATGGAAGATGGGGATTGGGCTGTTCTCACACGGGAAGGTGTTACAATTTATGATGCTAACAACCAACCGGTAAAACGTCCTGTGACGACATTACTTGAAGGGGCTTTATTGATTTCTAAGGGTAATCATCGTCATTTTATGCACAAGGAAATGTTTGAACAACCTGAAGTGATTTCTCATAATTTGGCGCATTATCTTGACCTTGGAAATTATGCGGTTCGACCGCTTGAGAATTTGATTGATTGGAAAAATATTCATCGGCTTCTTTTTGCGAGTTGTGGAACGGCATATTATTCAACCTTAGTTGCGCGCTATTGGTTTGAGAAATTTGCCGCTTTAAGTGTTGATAATGATGTTGCTTCCGAGTTTCGTTATCGTGAACCTCCTATAACGTCTGATGTGTTATCGCTGTTTGTTTCTCAATCTGGTGAGACAGCTGATACATTGGCTTCTTTGCGTTATTGTCGTGAGCGGGGTGTAAAAACAGCAACAATTGTGAATGTAGAGCAATCAACAATGGCAAGGGAGGCTGATTTTATTCTCCCAACACTTGCCGGACCGGAAATAGGTGTTGCTTCAACAAAAGCTTTTACCTGTCAATTGGCAACGCTTGCTTCACTCGCTCTTAGTGCGGCTAAACAACGTGGCTATCTTTCGGCTCAAATAGAAAAGCAACTGGTTCAACAGTTGGCAGAAGTTCCACGTATTTTAAATGAGGTCTTAAAATTAGAGAGAAAAATTGAATGTATTTGTCGTGATTTGGTGAATGCAAAAAGTGTTCTTTATCTGGGACGTGGAACTTCTTATCCGATTGCTTTGGAGGGAGCTCTTAAACTGAAAGAGCTTTCTTATATTCATGCTGAAGGTTATGCGGCAGGTGAATTAAAGCATGGACCAATTGCTCTGGTGGATGAGACAATACCCGTTATTGTTGTTGCACCTTATGATCGGTGGTTTGAAAAAACTTTTTCTAATATGCAAGAAGTGGTAGCGCGTAATGGTCGTATTATTTTAATAACCGATAAAAAGGGAGCAGAAGTAGCTTGTCTTAAGACTTTATCAACGATCACTTTGCCAGATGTTCCAGAATTTATTTCTCCTATTATTTATGCACTCCCTGTTCAGTTAATCGCTTATCATACGGCTGTTTTATTAGGAACAGATGTTGATCAACCCCGTAATTTAGCAAAATCAGTCACGGTTGAATAAAAGTATATTTCTGAATCTTTTGGAGAATAATCAAGTGTAAGAAATTGATTTATAATGAAACTTATTTTTTCATTTTTCTCTGTTGAACGAGAATACTGAAGAAAGGTTTTTTATTCCTAAATCCTTTACGATAAAACGAAAAATATTTTCTTACCTATCAAAAAATAGATCAGTTATGTGAATATAATGGTAAAAAAAGACGCAATATTGCTTCTACTGTTTTAATGCAGTTGATTTGTTATTCGTTCATGAAGCATAAAGATGGTAAGAGACTGCGTAGATCATTTATGGGTAATTCTAAGAGAAAATCATATTTGAACAGAGAGGTATTTAAGTTTTTTATTAGAGGGTTTTTGTTATCCTGCTCGTAAGAGGCGTGCAGCATCGTTGTGTCCGAAAAGATAAAGGAGCAACCGTAAAGCTTGTCCTTGCTCAGAAGAAAGATGAGGATCGCGTTGTAAAAATAAACGAGCATCTTTTCTTGCCATTGACAAAAGATCGCTATGAACTGCAAGGTTTGCTATATGAAATTCAGGGACTCCGGATTGTTTTGTACCTAAAAGTTCTCCTTCGCCTCGTAGGCGCCAATCTTCTTCAGCAATTTCAAAACCATCTTCTGTATTGCGGATAATATTAAGGCGTGTTGCTGCTGTTTTAGTCAGTGGATCTTTATAGAGCAAAATGCAGGAAGATTTTTTATCGCCTCGTCCTACACGTCCACGTAATTGGTGCAATTGTGAAAGGCCAAAATGTTCCGCGTGTTCGATGATAATGATCGAAGCATCTGGAATATCTACTCCCACTTCAATGACGGTGGTTGCAACTAAAATACGTGTATTTCCACATTTAAAAGATGCCATAGCGGCTTCTTTTTCTGCTGTAGACATTTTTCCATGGATCATACCAACGTGTGCTCCAAAGCGCTCATGGAGAAATGCAAAGCGGTTTTCAATTGAAGTGAGATCAAGAGCTGTCGATTCCTCTACTAAAGGACAAATCCAATAGAGCTTTTCTCCTTTTTCTAATGCAATTGCGATTCTCGCTATAAGCTCATGAAGACGTTTCAAAGAAAGCGTTGCTGTTGTAATGGGTTGTCGTCCCATTGGTTTTTCGGTAATTTTAGAGACATCCATATCACCAAAAGCTGTTAAGACAAGTGTGCGCGGAATGGGCGTGGCGGTCATAACCAGCATATCAGCTTTATTGCCTTTTTCTGTAAGAGCGATACGTTGATGGACACCAAAACGGTGTTGTTCATCGATAATGGTTAAAGCGAGATTATTATAAGTAACACTGTTTTGTATGAGAGCATGGGTTCCGATGACAATAGAAACTTGACCTGACAGAATATCATTCACGATATTTGTCCGCAATTTCCCTTTTTCTCGTCCTGTTAAAAGCGTTGTTTGTAATCCGACCTTTTCGGCAAGAGGAGCGATGGTGGCAAAATGTTGCCTAGCAAGCACTTCAGTTGGTGCCATTAAAGCTGATTGTCCTGAATTTTCAGCAATTTGTGCCATTGCCATCAATGCAACAACAGTTTTTCCTGCGCCTACATCACCTTGAAGTAGTCTTAGCATCGGTTCTGGTGAAGCAAGATCATTTGCGATATCTTCTACTGCTTTTTTTTGTCCGGTTGTGAGTTGAAAGGGGAGGATATTAAGCAATTTTTTAGTATAAATTCCTGTTGATGGTCGAGAAGTGCCAACAAGAGATTTAGTTTTCAAACGCACGAGTCCTAGTGCCAATTGACAAGCGAGCAATTCATCATAGGCAAGACGTTTGCGTGCTGTACTTTCTAAGGATAGATCATTGGGGTTAATGGGCGCATGGATACGGCGTAAAGCAACAGAAAAAGAAGGAAAATTTTGCTGCTTTTTTACATTTTCATCTATCCATTCTGGGAGGAGAGGAATAAAATCAAGAGTGTTTTGTATGGCGCGTCTTAGTGTCTTTACAGTTAGTCCTGCAGTAGAGGGATAGACAGGTTCGATCAGAGGTATCTGATTTGATTGTTCGCTTGGGGCAATATAGTCTGGATGCGCCATTGAAAGCTGTCCATTAAACCATTCAACTTTTCCTGATATAATGACTTTTTTTCCTTCGGGGAGTTGTTTTTTTAGCCAAAGAGGTTGAGCATGAAAAAAGACTAAATTTATTTTTCCTGTGTGATCATGGGCAATAACACGATAGGGAATTCGGTTGTGACCACGGGGTGGTGGTTGATGTTGATCGATGATAATTTCGAGCGTAACAGTATCTCCTTCTTTTGCACAAGTAATGTTGGGACGCATTCTGCGGTCTATAACGGAATGGGGCATTAATTGAAGAAGGTCAATAAGGGTTGCTTCGCGTTGTGTGGGATTAACATCTAAGAGTTTGGTCAATAAACCATAGACTTTAGGTGTAATACCAGAAAGAGTTCGGATAGAATTAAAAAGTGGGGTAAGAAGACTTGGAGGCATGAGCAAATTTAACCTGCCCTTTTTGTTTTTTCTAGACCTTTAGAAGAGCTTTTTGGGGATAAAGTCATAAAGACAAGGTTGCTTTATTTACACATTGAACTTTAGGAAGAGAAATTAATATTTAAAGAAAAATACAATTAAATGGTCAAAAATTAAATAAATGGTCAAAAATTAAAGTACTTAGATGAGGTATATTGTTTTTCTTTTTATTTTAGGTGTTTATTTGCTGTGAATAGAAGCATTTTCTTGATAGAACTCTCTTATAAATATTAATAAAATTGGGATATTGCTCCTATGTAGGATGATGAATTTATAGCTTTAAAGTTTGATGATGAACAGAAGTTTTTTCTTTTATAAGGGGTGCTGTTTAGCATTTATTTTGTAGTGGGAAATTGTGAGAGTGGTAAAAAATAAAATGCAAATGCAAGAGAACAAAAATTCTCTTCCTCGCTTTATTCATTTGAGAGTGCATTCAGCTTATTCCTTGCTCGAAGGGGCTTTAAAAATCCCCCAAATTATTCAACAGACAATTTCAGATCATGCACCAGCGGTTGCTATTACCGATACCAATAATTTATTTGGTGCTTTGGAATTTTCACAGCATTGTCTTTCTCATGGGGTCCAACCTATTATTGGTTGTCAGCTTACTGTTGATTTTTGTGATGAAAATGATCATTCACGTTTGGCTAAATGGCGTAATCCTTCTGATTTTTGCTCTATTGTTCTTTTGGCTGCTAGCGAAACCGGTTATGCTCATTTGGTTCGTCTTGTGAGCCGTGCTTATCTTGATAAGTGTGATACTGATCCTCCTCATATTAAAGCTGATTGGTTGTCAGAACACAGTGAAGGCATAATCGCTTTAACGGGTGGAAAGGGAGGACCTATTAATCTTTCTTTGGCAGAAGAGAAAAAAGAACATGCTGTTGAGCGCTTAATTTATTTGAAAAAATCTTTTGCTGATCGTCTTTATGTGGAGTTACAACGGCATGGCTCTTATGACCGGAGAGTAGAAGCTGATCTTATTGAATTGGCTTATGCGCATGAAATTCCTCTTGTAGCAACGAATGAAGCTTTTTTTCTGCAAAGAGAAGGGTATGAAGCGCATGATGCGCTGATGGCTGTTTCAGAAGGACAAATTGTCTCTAATCCAGATCGCAAACGTGTGACACCAGATCATTATTTGAAGTCACAAGATGAAATGGTTACACTGTTTTCTGATCTTCCAGAAGCTTTGGAAAATAGTGTTGAAATTGCATTGCGTTGTCATATTGCCTCGCCTCTTCGAAAACCGATATTGCCTCGTTTTATAGAACAATCTGTTAATTCAGAAACTACTTTAGAAATAGAAGATAGTGAGTTATTAAATCAGGCTAAAGATGGTTTGAAGATTCGGCTTGAAACAATAGGGTTGGCTGAAGGGTATACGATTGCAGATTATGAACAGCGGCTTGATTATGAAATTTCAGTTATTACGCGTATGCAATTTTCTGGATATTTTCTTATCGTTTCAGATTTCATAAAATGGGCAAAGGTTCATGACATTCCCGTTGGACCAGGCCGGGGTTCTGGTGCTGGTTCACTTGTTGCTTATGCATTGACGATTACTGATGTGGATCCCTTGCGGTTTTCTCTTCTCTTTGAACGTTTTCTGAATCCAGATCGTGTTTCGATGCCAGATTTTGATATCGACTTTTGTCAAGAGCGGCGCGAAGAAGTTATTCAATATGTTCAAAAAAAATATGGACGTGATCAAGTTGCTCAAATTATTACTTTTGGTAAGTTACAGGCACGTGCAGTTTTGCGTGATGTGGGGCGTGTTTTAGAAGTTCCTTATCGTCAGGTGGATTATCTTACAAAATTAATTCCTGCCACCCCAGGAAGTCAGGTAGAATTAGCAGATGCTATTAAGGATGAACCTAAATTTGAAGAAGAAAAGAAAAAAGATCCCGTTGTTGGACGCGCATTAGATATAGCGCTTCAGTTGGAGGGACTTTATCGTCATGCTTCAACTCATGCTGCTGGGATTGTTATCGGAGATCGTCCACTTTGGGAGCTTGTCCCGATGTATCGTGATCCTCGTTCTGATATGCCTGTTACACAATTTAACATGAAATATGTTGAACAAGCGGGGCTGGTAAAATTTGATTTTCTTGGATTAAAAACGCTTACTGTTTTGAAAATGGCAGTCGATTTTGTTGCCAGAAAGGGGATTAAAATAGATTTATCAAATATTCCTCTGAATGATGAAGCAACCTACGCTATGATGGCACGTGGTGAAACGGTTGGCGTGTTTCAGGTGGAAAGTTCTGGTATGCGCAAGGCGTTGATTGGAATGAAGCCAGACCGTATTGAAGATATTATTGCGCTGGTTGCACTTTATCGTCCAGGTCCAATGGAGAATATTCCAACCTATAATGCACGCAAACATGGGGAAGAGGAAATTGCTTCTATTCATCCTAAGATAGATCATCTGATCAAAGAAACACAAGGTGTTATTGTCTATCAAGAACAGGTGATGCAGATTGCTCAGGTTCTTGCTGGCTATTCGCTTGGAGAAGCTGATTTACTACGTCGTGCTATGGGGAAAAAAATTCATGCTGAAATGCAAAAACAGCGTACGCGTTTTGTCAATGGAGCTGTTGCAGGTGGCGTGGATAAAGATCAAGCTGATATTATCTTTGATCTTTTAGCAAAATTTGCCGATTATGGTTTTAATAAATCGCACGCTGCTGCTTATGCAATTGTTTCTTACCAAACGGCTTATATGAAAGCAAACTATCCCGTTGAGTTTTTAGCTGCTTCAATGACATATGATATGACGAATACAGATAAGCTCAATGATTTTCGGCGTGAAGCATTAAGGTTGGGTATTGAAGTTATTGCACCTTCTATACAAACATCTCATCGTGTTTTTGAGGTTGGTGATAATTGTATTTATTATTCTCTTGCTGCCATTAAAGGTGTGGGAGAAACTGTTGTAGATCATATTGTTTCTTGTCGTGGGAGTAAGATTTTTAAGGATTTGGAAGATTTTTGTGCGCGTGTTGATCCTCGTATTGTTAATAAGCGTGCGATGGAAAGTTTAGTTTGTGCTGGTGCTTTTGATTGTTTTAACATTGCACGTGAGGTTTTATTAGCCAATCTTGGAACCCTTCATGCGCGTGCACTTCGTATTCTCGATGACAATTCTAGCGGGCAGGTTGATATATTTGGAATGGCAGGCGGATTAAAAGAACCATTGATTTTATCGCAAACAACCCCTTGGTTGCCGGCTGAGAAACTTTATCGAGAATTTCAAGCTATAGGTTTTTACTTTTCTGCGCATCCTTTGGAGGAGTATCAAGCTATTCTGAACAAAAAACGCATTCAGACTTGGGGTAATTTTGCCAATGCCGTTAAAGGGGGAGCAACGGCTGCACGGCTTGCTGGAACTGTTGTGGCAAAAAACGTGCGCAAAACAAAATCTGGTAAAAAAATGGGAATTATTCATTTTTCTGATACAAGTGGACAATATGAAGCAGTTCTCTTTTCTGAGGCACTCTCGGATTATGAAGAGATGCTAGAACCCGGAAAATCTTTTATTATTACGGTGAGCGCAGAAAATCGTTCTGAAGGAGTTAGTTTGCGAATTGAAACAATTCAGTCTTTGGAAAATGAATCATTACAACAGCATAAAATGATGCGTCTCTTTATAAAAACAGTTGATATGCTTCCACAAATTGAACAAAATTTAAATCTTGGGGGGAATGGAGAGGTTGGGCTTATTTTAATTCAAGAGGATGGATTGCGAGAAGTCGAAATTGCACTTCCTAAGCGATATAAGGTAAATTCACATGTCGCAAATGCTATGAAATTAATTCAGGGTGTTGTTGATGTAGAATTGAGTTAAAGAAAGATTAAAGATGGGAGCTGATTTTGAGTGGTGTTTTTGCTTTTAGGAGAGCTAAAAATGGAGCTTTTAAAATCGGATTGTAGGTTTCGAAAAATATTGCTTTTATTAGAGTAAATTATGATATTTTTTAGTGTCATAAAATTAAAAAAATCTCGTTCTTTCGTAATATTCAAAGTGCCGGAAGAATTTTATAAGTTTTTATCATTATTTTTTATAGAATTCATCGCATCATACATGTAAAGCCAATTGAGATCTGACATAATGCTCTCTGGTGTACGAATTTTCATCATGAGATTGCGTGCAATTGCTATGGGACCGGTTGCGTGATAGGCTAATCTATTGAAATCTCCGCGTTTTTTTACTGCTGCAATACGCGGGGTGCGTGTTGTTTCGTAAAGCGAAAGTGCTTTCGTTAATGAAAAATCTTTCAATGAAAGTGCTTTTGCTAATGTGGCGGCATCTTCGATTGCCATAGCGGCACCTTGTGCTGCAAAAGGTAAGGCAGCATGTGCGCAATCGCCAACAAATACTTGTCTCTCTAAACCGATAAAACGATTTTGTTTCATTTGAAAAAGTGGCCAATAACTCCATTCATCAATATGATCGAAGATTTGTAAGATTTTTGAATTCCAATCTTTAAAAAGAGATTTGAGTTTTTCTTTATCTCCTTTATGGGCCCATCCTTCTTTTGAACTTTCTCCATGCGTAATGGCGACAAAATTAAAAATTTTTTCTGACGATTGAATGGGGTAGACAACAAGATGATTTTTTGGTCCCATCCAAGCCGTAATTGTCTTCATATTTTGCAATGAAGAACGAAAGTTTTGAGGAAGATTATCAGATGTTGTTGTTGCACGCCAAGCAATAAAGCCACTAAAATTTGCTTTTTCATGAAAAGGAGATTGTTGCCGTAATGTTGACCAAATGCCATCACATCCGATCAAGAGGGGCGTTGAATAAAGCTGTTCTATTGCCGTATCTGTTTTTATTGTCGTGATTTTAATGTTGGTTGCCGATTGGGTAGAAGATACAATCGTTTCGCCTGCTTTGTATTTGATCAAAGGATTTTCAATCACTGCATTATATAAAATTTTTTGTAAAGCCGCGCGGTGAATCGTCATATAAGGGGCTTTCCAATATTTTTCTGTTAGATTAATAAGATGAGCCCGTAGATGTATTTTTAAAGATAATCCATCTTTTAACTCAAGAAAATATGGGATTGTCGCGACTTTAGTGAGTTTGTTAAGAAGTTTCCAGCGAGCAAGAATAGATGTTGCATTTGGTGTCAGTTGAATACCAGCGCCTATCGTTTCAAGTTGCTTACACTTTTCGATAATGGTGCTTGCAATTCCTTTATGAGCGAGTGCTAAAGCAGTGCTTAAACCAGCAATTCCTCCTCCAACGATGATGGGTGATTGTTCCACAAATGATTTCATATTAAACAAGCAGAATTAAAAGAGGGGTTATTAAGAAAGCCAAAAAACGCAATTATAATAGCTTTTCTGGATGATATAAGCATCCTGTTGGGTTTGTTTGATCGTATGATAGCGAGGGAACATAACGATAAAGGGTTGAGCAGTAAGGGCAAATTTTCTCATCTGCTGCTCCCATATCGATAAAGATATGAGGATGATCGAATGGGTGTGTAGCGCCTACACACATAAATTCTTTCACACCAATTTCGATTGTTTTATATCCAAGGTCATTTTGGAAATGAGGAATATTGTGATCAGCCATGGCATACAAACTCCAGAATAAATTTTCTCATCAGCTATGATTGGGCTCTTCTATTTTATAGGCGTGAGTTTGTAATAAAGCGTATAATAATGCAAGCTGCTTTTTAAGACAAATTTCTCTTCTTTTATGCTATATTAGAATAGTTGTCTTACTTTTAGTGCTTTGCGCATAGCAATAATTCCAAGTACTTTTAAATATTAAATGGAAAAATGATGAGGGAAGTTAGGCATTGATATATTATTATGATGATAACATATTATCAAATGTTATGTGAGATATTTCGTCAAGGATTTTAGAAAATATAAAAGAAAATTATTTAGGATATATGGAACAGAGGGTGGTAGATAAAATTTCTATATCGAATATAACAATGAAAAATCCGGTACGATTTATTAATCGAGAGTTTTCATGGCTACAATTTAATAATCGTGTTTTGATGGAAGCGGCTAATTCGAAACATCCTTTATTAGAACGTCTACAATTTCTTTCTATTTCAGCTGCAAATCTTGATGAGTTTTTTATGGTTCGTGTTGCAGGACTAGCAGCTCAAATTCGTGCTCGCGTTACAGCGTGCAGTGCAGATGGGCACACTCCACAGGAACAACTTGATATTGTATTAGCTGAGATTTCAAAGCTGCAGGCTCACCAACTACGAGAATTGAATGTTTTACGTGATGAATTAAAAAAGAATGATATTGAAATTATTTGTTCTGATGATCTTTCAGAAATTGAAAAATCATGGCTTGAAAAATATTTTCTTGAGACAATTTTTCCTGTTTTAAAACCTTTACCTGTTGATTCTACTCATCCTTTTCCATTTATTCCTAATTTAGGGCTTTCTATTGGGCTTCAATTGTCTGGAGAAACTGATCAGAATTCACACACAGTGTTGTTGTCTATTTCAATGCTTTTAAGGCGTTTCGTTCTTCTTCCTCAAGAAGGTAATCATTTTCGTTTTATCGCATCTGAAGATGTTATTTGCCTTTTTATTAAACATGTATTTCCTAACTATGAGGTTAAAGGAATTGGTACATTTAGAATAATCCGAGATAGCGATATTGAAGTAGAAGAAGAAGCTGAGGATCTTGTTCATTTTTTTGAAACTGCTCTTAAAAGGCGGCGCCGTGGGCAGGTTATTCGAGTTGAGTTTGACGCAAAAATGCCAGAGAGTTTACGCCAATTTATAGCGAATAGTCTCGCTGTTCCTGATAATTGTATTAATGTCCTTGACGGATTTTTAGCGCTTAATACGGTATCAGAAATTGTTTCTATTCCCCGCGATGATCTTAAATTTATTCCTTATATTTCTCGTGTTCCAGAATGTATTCGTAAACATAAAGGGGATTGTTTTGCGGCTATTCGTGAAAATGATATTGTGATTCATCACCCCTATGAGACATTTGATGTTGTTGTCCAATTTTTACGTCAAGCTGCTTGCGATCCTGATGTTGTAGAAATAAAACAAACACTTTATCGTACATCAAATGATAGTCCAATTGTTGGCGCTTTGATTAAAGCAGCTGAACAGGGAAAGTCTGTGACTGCTTTGGTAGAACTTAAAGCACGTTTTGATGAGGAAGCAAATATTCGTTGGGCCAGGGATCTTGAATGTGCTGGGGTTCAAGTTATTTTTGGTTTTATTGCATTAAAAACGCATGCTAAGATGTCATTAGTTGTGAGACGTGAGGGAAAACGTCTTCGCTCTTATGTTCATCTTGGAACAGGAAATTATCATCCCATTAATGCTAAAACTTATACCGATCTTTCTTTTTTTTCCACGGATGATGATATCGCTCATGATGTTGCGTTATTATTCAATTATATTGCGCAATATGAGCGTCCAAATGAAACAATGAAGATTGCTTTTTCACCCTTAACACTGCGTGGTCGTATCTTAGAGCATATTGAGGGAGAAATTGTTCATGCACAACAGGGAAGGTTTGCTGCTATTTGGATGAAAGTTAATGCATTGGTTGATCCTGAAATTATTGATGCTTTATATCGTGCCAGTCAAGCAGGGGTGCAAATTGATTTGGTTGTGCGGGGGATATGTTGTTTACGTCCTGGTATTCTAGGAATTTCGGATAATATTCGTGTAAAATCAATTGTCGGGCGTTTTCTTGAACATAGTCGCATTTTTTGTTTTGGGAATGGTCAAGATTTGCCTAATGAAAATGCACTCGTTTACTTAGGCTCTGCTGATATGATGCCTCGTAATTTGGACTATCGTATTGAAATATTGGTTCCGGTTTTTAATAAAATAGTGCGTCAAAAAATTCTTTTACAGATTATGTTAGCTAATATCATTGATAATCAACAAAGCTTTGATATACTTAAGGATGGAACATCAAAACGTATTACACCGCAGATAGGTGAAAGTCTATTTAATGCGCAGGAGTATTTTATGGCCAATACAAGTTTTGCGGGGGAAAATGAGTCTTTTGAGTCTTCTGTTTCGCGCTTGGTTGCGTTGCATCGGCAACAAGCCGAAATACATAAAGACTAAAATCCAATGACATATAGAGATGCTCAAGGTCGGTTAAAAGGGCGTAAGCCTGTTGCTGTTATTGACATTGGCTCAAATTCTGTTCGGTTGGTTATTTATGAGGGGCTTGTTCGATCACCAACAGTTTTATTTAATGAAAAGATTCTTTGTGGTCTCGGTCATGGTGTGGCGAAAACAGGATTTTTAGAAGAAAAATCGATGAAAATGGCGTTGCAAACACTGAAACGGTTTCGTACGCTTTGTCGACAGATTGGGGCAGATGAGGTCTATACTTTAGCAACAGCAGCAGCACGAGATGCACAGAATGGCGTAGCATTTATTCAGCATGCTGAAGATATTTTGCAAAATAAAATATATCTTCTTTCAGGAAGTGAAGAAGCTATGTATTCAGCATATGGAGTTGTGTCTACTTTTTATCAACCAAAAGGTATTTCTGGGGATCTTGGTGGTGGAAGTCTTGAGCTGATTGATATTGATCATTCTGATGTTGGTGAAGGGATAACGCTCCCATTGGGTGGTTTAAGGCTACAGTATATGTCAAATAATGATAGTGCTGTAGCTACAAAAATTGTACATGAGCAATTTTATAAATCGTCTGTTGTTCGTACTCGTAAAGGTATAGCACGTTATTTTTATGCAGTAGGGGGGACATGGCGTAATTTGGCAAAACTCCATATGGCAATGAAACACTATCGGCTCCCTGTTATGCATGGCTATGAAGTTGATGCCGTTGAAATGGAGAACTTTTTACGTCTTGTAGCACGTGGCAATATTGATAATATGAGAGGGATTGCAGCGGTTTCTCAGAATCGTCGAAAACTTTTATCTTATGGGGCAATAGTTCTTATTGAACTCATTCAGTGTATGGAGTTTGAAAAGATAATCTTTTCTGGTGCTGGCGTTCGTGAAGGTTTTCTTTATTCACGTTTGCCGCAGGCGATTCGGCTTTCAGATCCTCTCATTGCAGCATGCACAGAAATGGCTATTTTACGGGCACGTTCACCAAAACAAGCAGAAGAACTCATTGATTTTACGACGAATGCTTTTGAAGTTTTTGGAATTTCAGAAACCGAAAATGAATGCCGTTATCGTCAAGCCGCTTGTCTTCTTGCGGATATTGGTTGGCGTATACATCCAGATTATCGAGGCAATGAAGCAGCAAATCAAATAGCTTTAGGATCTTATCCAGGAATTTCTCATGAAGGGCGCCTTTATGCGGCACTTGCTGTTTTTTTTCGCAATACGAGTTTATTGGTTGATAAAGAATCTCTTCCCATTTTTCAATTAGCAACTCAAAATATAATTGAAAAAGCACGTATTCTTGGCGAAACTATGCGTATTGCTCATCTTTTTAGTGCTTCTGTTGCAGGAATTTTACCTCATTTATTGTGGCATAAAAAAGCAGATCATATTATCCTGCAGATCCCAAAGAATTACGCTGGGTTATTAGGAGAACGTCCTCTTGGACGATTACAGAAGTTATCAAAAATAATAAAACAACCTCTCGCTTTTGAAATTTTTTGATTTTTTTCCTAATCTATTCGTGTTTTATGTCTTAATAATAGGGCCATTGACGAGGGATAAACTAGGTAGCCTATCATCATGAGCTGGACAATAGGACTTGTTCCATAACGCCCATGCTAGACACCACGCAAAGCATTTGTAATGCCTGAGCATTCATAAAAGAAAACATAATTTTTTATTCTGTTACTTGCATCACAGGATGGATTTTTCACTTCATAAGCTTCATGTGAAAATGAAAAGTTTTGTCCATTTTTACGTGAAAAGGTTTTCTTTTTATGCTGCGTCGTTATAACGTTTCTGTTTAGCTTGCTCGATTATCTTGATAAGATTACGATTGTAACCAACGCGATAAAAAACAAGTTTTAAAGATTTTGGGAGAGATCCATTGGTTACATGACGCTGGAATGTTGAAATACTCATATGAAACAGTTTTGCACTTTCACGGTCTGTCAAAAGAATATCATTTCAGTCATTATAAAATCCTTTCACTATAAAAAATAGAAATAAATCACAACTATTTATTAACCATGATTTTCGAATCCTTTGAAAGGTGTTTAATTTATAAAAAACAGCGCTTTATCATATAATTTCTTATGTGAAACTTTATGAGTCTTATTGAGATGGAATGAGAGAATCTTACGATATTCGGAGGTCTAATTCAATATAAATAACGCTAGATTATCGTTAGAAATCAATATATTGCTTTTGTTAGGTATTTTAGTTGTTATGCTGGCTCGTTTTTGATTGTTAGATTGCAATCTTGGTAGTTTTTAATACGATATGGTGACGTGAGGCATTATATCTTTGTTTGTTCCTATTTCTAGGCTGCTATTTTTGTAATGAATGCGCTTTTATTATCAGAACTTTTTTTTTCAAAACTTTTAAATAAGGAACTGTCTGTTTTTTTAGATTATTTTTAATGGGATTTCTATTTAATTGACCTGATAAAGATTTAGCTATCATTTTAATAAGAGTTTACTATTTAATTTTTTAACTTTGTCAGAAGTAGGCTTTATTTATCCTGTTTGCGTTGGCCTATAGGGCATACCAATTGATGTAGATAATGAGTAGCGTAATGGATTTTTCAAAATGAAAATGTAAATTAAAGCTGTTTTGTGCTTATTTTTCCATCGTTAAAGTAAAACCCTATCTGGCCCTTTAGCAGTTGTTCGGCTTTTTTACCAAATATTTCATAGCGCCAGCCATTCATAGCGGGAATATTTTTCTTTATTCCTCCATTGGCAATTTTTTCTAAATCATTAGATGTTGCAATAATTTTAGGGGCAATGCTGTTTTCATTTGCAACAATTTTTAATAACACTTTGAGCAGATCGATAACAGCGGCTGTCGTATCATTGAGTGGATTATGTTTAGGAATGGGGGGTAAAGTAGAAAGATCCACCTCTAATCCTTCGTGGACAGCTTTGATTAATGATTGAGCAATTGAGAGTTTATCCCAGTTCTTATTAAGACTGCGCAACCGTTTTAATGCAGATTCATCTTTTGGTTGTTGGGTTGCTATTTCTATAAGACATTCATCTTTTATGATATGACGACGTGGCATATTGTATTTTCGTGCTTCACGTTCCCGCCAAGCTGCTATCTTTTGTAATACAGCAAGTTCACGTGGCTTTTTAATTTTTCCTTTCACTTTTTTCCATGCTTCATCTTCTGGCATATCATAGGTTTTAGGATTTAAAAGGATTGTTATTTCATCATCCATCCAGTGAGCTCGTTGATTTTTCTCTAACCTTTTTTTCAATAACAAGTAAACATCTCTTAAGTAAGTTACATCGGAAAGTGCATAGAGCAGTTGTTTTTCAGACAAAGGGCGGTAACTCCAGTCTGTAAAGCGGGAGGATTTATCAAGATGATGCCCTGTACAGCGTTGTACAATTTGATCATAGGAGATAGAATCACCAAATCCACAAATGGATCCTGCTATTTGCGTATCAAAGAGAGGGGAAGGAATAACACCTCCAAGGTGATAAATTGTTTCAATATCTTGGCGCGCAGCATGAAAAACTTTTACAACTTTTTTATCGACCATAAGGTCAAAAAATGGTTGTAAATCAATATCTGGTGCTATGGGATCAATCAAAACTGTAACATCTGGTGAGGCGAGCTGTATTAAACACAGTTGAGGCCAAAAAGTTGTTTCGCGGATAAACTCAGTATCGACTGTTACAAAATCAGAGGTACGTAGAGCGTTAAGTGCAATTTCAAGATCTGTTGTTTGTGTAATAAGATTCATCATTTTATTATAATTCGATAAATTAAATTTGTCCTTTGTTGACTTTATTTTTGAGTTTTTATTCTCATATCTTGACAAATGGTTATTAAAAAGCGTTTGTAGCGCATGTGAATATTATAATCAAAGGCAAAAAACATGCATCGTTATCGCAGTCATCATTGTGCGGCTCTCCGTAGATGTGATGTAGGAACACAAGTTCGTCTTTCGGGGTGGGTTCATCGTGTTCGTGATCATGGAGGGATTCTTTTTGTGGATTTACGTGATCATTTTGGAATCACACAAATTGTTGCTGACCCTGCTTCACCAGCTTTTAAAGTTATTGAAAAAGTGCGTTCTGAATGGGTTATTCGTGTGGATGGGGAGGTATGTGCTCGTTCTGATGAGGTTATTAATGCAACGCTTCCAACAGGTGAGATTGAAATTTTTGCACAAGAGGTAGAAATTCTTTCAAAATCTGATGAGCTTCCTTTACCGGTTTTTGGTGAGCCTGATTATCCAGAAGATATTCGATTAAAATATCGTTTTCTTGATTTGCGTCGGGAGACTATGCACAAAAATATCATGCGTCGGACTGAAATTATTGCGGCTATGAGACGAGCTATGCAAAATAATGGTTTTACGGAATTTACGACGCCACTTTTGACAGCTTCATCGCCGGAAGGCGCACGTGATTTTTTGGTTCCAAGTCGTGTTCATCAGGGAAAATTTTATGCGTTACCGCAAGCGCCACAGCAATATAAACAGTTGTTGATGATGTCAGGTTTTGATCGTTATTTTCAGATTGCTCCATGTTTTAGAGATGAAGATCCAAGGGCCGACCGTCTTCCTGGTGAATTTTATCAATTAGATGTTGAAATGAGTTTTGTTGAGCAAGAAGATGTTTTAGCAACTATGGAACCTATTATGCGTTCTATTTTTGAAGAATTTGCAGATGGAAAGACTGTGACACAAAGCTTTCCTCGCATTTCCTATGATGAAGCAATGCGAAAATATGGTTCTGATAAGCCTGATCTGCGTAATCCGATCATTATGGAAGATGTTTCTCAGCATTTTTATAATTCTGGTTTCAAAGTCTTTGCTCAAATTTTAGCGAATGATGAGAATGCACAAGTGTGGGCTATTCCAGCTAAAACGGGTGGAAGTCGTGCTTTTTGTGATCGTATGAATGTATGGGCACAAGGCGAGGGGCAACCAGGGCTCGGCTATATTTTCTGGCGTGAAGAAGAAGGAAAATTTGAAGGAGCAGGGCCTATCGCCAAAAATATTGGTGAACAGAGGACTGAAGCAATCCGTATACAGCTTGGTCTTGAAAGTGGGGATGCCTGTTTTTTTGTAGCTGGCGATCCAAAAAAGTTTTCATCTTTTGCCGGAGCAGCACGCACAAGGGTAGGGGAAGAATTAGATCTTCTTGATAGAGATAGTTTCTCTATGGCGTGGATTGTTGATTTTCCATTTTTTGAATGGAATGAAGATGAAAAAAAGATTGATTTTGGACATAATCCTTTTTCCATGCCTCAAGGGGGAGAAAATGCCCTTGCCTGCCAAGATCCTCTTACTATTAAAGCTTTTCAATATGATCTTGTTTGCAATGGTTATGAAATTGCATCAGGTGGAATTCGTAATCATTTACCAGAAATGATGCTTAAAGTTTTTGAACTTGTAGGACTTTCTAAGGAAGTTGTGAAAGATCGTTTCGGTGGTCTTTATCGTGCATTCCATTATGGGGCTCCGCCACATGGTGGCATGGCTGCGGGAATTGACCGCATTATTATGCTGTTACAAGGTGTTAAAAATTTGCGTGAAGTTGCTTTATTCCCTATGAACCAACAGGCGCTTGATCTTTTAATGAGCGCTCCGTCTGATGTTTCTCCTACACAATTACGTGATTTAGGAATCCGCATGGCTCCTACTCACAAAAATAGCTCATAAAGTTGATAATGGATTGGTTTCATCTTTTCTACGTAGAGTGAAGTTTTGATGCCTTTCAAGAGTCAACGGTGTGTGCGTGTACTGTTTGTGAAATTTAGATAGGCAAAACGCTATTGTGTTGATTCTTTACGAGGCATTTTTATTCCTTGTTTCTATAGTGGCTTTTCCCCTTGTGATAGGTGAGGAAATAATTATAATTGCTTGATCATGAATAAATTAGAAATAAAAGAATTCTATAATATTCGGGAGCCTCATTTTAGTTGAAAAAAATTAATTATCTTTATATGTCAATATATTATTTATTTTTTATTGAAGTTTTTACAACGTTGTAGCAGAGAATTGTGTCTCTTCGTTTTTATGAGAATAATGTGGTTTTCCATTCTATGGACTTACTCTGAAAAGTTTAAATTTCATAAGCTTTGAACATTTTTTTGGTTTTTCGTAGAAAAACTGAATGGGGTTGTTATACAATTTATCTTTATAATAAAAGATGATGTTTGAAAGGTGCTTTTGTCATTTCAGAAAAGATGAAATAACTCTTTGTGGGCAGTTAAATTATCGTCGAATTTGACAAAGCTTTCAATAAATTACTTAGGACAAGGGGGAAGGACATGTATAAATTTTTCAAATTGATATAATTTTCTGTTCATGTTCTAATTGCAGCGTTTGTTTTTATGTAATTGACTTTTAATAAAAAAGTCGACTCATAGAAGATTTCATTAAATAAATCCTATAAAATAATTTCTTATTATTGTGGGAATTGTTGTTTTAATACTATGTCTGATAAAATGAATTTACCTTTTGATAAAGAACATATTGAACCAATAGAATTACGTTCTGCTTTACAGGAACGTTATTTGGCTTATGCACTTTCTACGATTACACACCGTGCATTGCCTGATGTACGTGATGGATTGAAGCCGGTCCACCGGCGGATTGTTCATGCGATGCGTCTTCTCAAACTAAATCCTGGACAGTCTTATGCGAAATGTGCGCGGATTGTTGGTGATGTCATGGGAAAATTTCATCCTCATGGGGATGCGTCTATTTATGATGCCTTGGTGCGCTTGGCTCAAAGTTTTGCTGTTCGTTATCCGTTGGTTGATGGGCAAGGCAATTTTGGTAATATTGATGGTGATAATGCTGCTGCCATGCGTTATACGGAAGCACGTATGACTGAAGTGGCTGCATTGTTACTTGAAGGAATTAATGAGAATGCTATTGATTTTCGTTTAACCTATAATGAGGAAGATGAAGAGCCGGTTGTTTTACCAGGAGCTTTCCCTAATCTTTTAGCAAATGGTTCTTCTGGTATTGCTGTTGGTATGGCAACATCTATTCCACCCCATAATGTTGCTGAGCTTTGTGATGCAGCACTCCATTTGATTGCGCATCCCGATGTAAATGATGAGGAATTAAATCAATTCGTTCTTGGTCCTGATTTTCCGACGGGGGGAATTTTAGTTGAACCTAAAAAAAGTATTGAGGAATCCTATCGTGTTGGGCGTGGATTCTTTCGCTTGCGTTCACGTTGGCATCAGGAACCTGGTAGCCGTGGTTCTTATGTGATTGTTGTGACTGAAATTCCCTATCAGATTCAAAAGTCACGTCTTATTGAAAAAACTGCGGAATTGTTGCTTGCACGCCGATTGCCAATGCTTGAGGATATCCAAGATGAATCAGCAGAAGATATCAGAATCGTGCTTGTTCCTAAAAATCGGTCGGTTGATCCGGAGCTCCTTATGGAGTCTCTTTTTAAATTGACTGACTTTGAAGTAAGATTTCCCCTTAATCTGAATGTTTTGTCTTTGGGAAAAATACCCAATGTTCTTTCTTTGCGAGAAAGTTTGCAGCAATGGCTTGAACATCGTCAAGAAGTGCTTATTCGTCGCTCTTATTATCGGCTTGATCAAATTGATAGCCGATTGGAAATTCTTCATGGATATCTTATTGCCTATTTAAATCTCGATGAGGTCATTCAGATTATTCGTGAAGAGGATGAACCGAAAAAGAAGCTGATTAATCGGTTTGAATTAACAGAAAATCAAGCTGAAGCTATTCTTAATATGCGCTTGCGTTCTTTGCGTAAACTTGAGGAATTTGAAATTCGTAAAGAATTTGAAAGTTTGAAAGCTGAAAAAGAAAAACTACAGAATTTATTAGCTTCTCCTATAAAACAGTGGAAAATAATTTCAGAAGAAATCAAAAAAGTTCGAAACACTTTTGGTCCTGAAACACTTTTGGGGAAAAGACGTACGACGTTTGAAGAAGCACCAAGACATGATCTTGATGATATTCAACAAGCAATGATCGAAAAAGAACCGATTACTATTGTTATTTCTGAAAAGGGGTGGATGCGTGCTTTGAAGGGACACTTGAACGATTATAAAGCACTTTCTTTTAAAGAAGGAGACAGTTTAAAGTTAGCCTTTCCAGCATTTACGACCGACAAGATTGTGCTGATCAGTACGGGGGGGAAGTTTTTTGCTATTGGTGCAAATAATTTACCTGGAGGGCGGGGACATGGTGAACCTATTCGTCTCTTAGTTGATATGGATGATGAGCACGATGTTCTCACAGCTTTTGTGCATCACGCCGAGGAAAAATTTCTCTTGGTTTCATCTCACGGTAATGGTTTTATTGTTTCTTCTGCAGAAGTGATCGCCAATACACGAAAAGGAAAGCAAGTGATGAATGTGAAAGCTCCTGATAAGGTAAAGCTTTGTGTTCCGGTAAATGGTGATCATGTTGCTGTAGTCGGTGAAAACCGTAAAATGCTTATTTTTTCTATTGAACAAATACCAGAAATGAATCGCGGTAAAGGTGTTCGTTTACAGCGTTATAAAGAAGGTGGTGTTGTTGATGCCAAGACTTTTAATTTATCAGAAGGCTTAAGTTGGCAAGATACAGCTGAACGAATCTTTAACCGTCAAGCTGATGATCTCATTGAATGGATGGGAATGCGTGCGGGCGTCGGGCGTTTGGTTCCAAGAGGATTTCCAAAATCAGGAAAATTTATCAATTAAATGTATTTTATAAATGGGAAAATTCCCTATGGTTTTATGATTATGTAAGATATTAATTTATAAAGATAATTTATTATTTTTTATATTGAACGAAAGACCTAAAGCGTAAGTTTTTCTCTTATTTCGATCTTGTTCAGGTTAAATCAATCAAAACTGTTTGTTTTCCTATCATGAGATGAGAGACCAGCCCGTCTTCATAAAAACTATTGAAGAAAAGAATAAAAATATTTTTTAATAAACCGTTTCACAGACAAGAGTTGTTGCAACAATAGTATGTTTGTTTTTTTACATTATACCATTTATGGGTGCTGTCGTGAAATGATTTGATATTTCGAGAGCTGTACCTTTAAACAAACAATGTGAATGTTTAACACAAGAGTGTTCTATTTGGAGATGTTTTATTTTGTCTGATAGGTTTATTTTCTTATTGTTCAAGAGAGATGTTATTAATCTTTCGTAGTAATATTTATTCGTTAGGATTACTATGATATTGCCTAAAAAGATGACCACGTTCAGCCCATAAGACGAGAAGTATGGCAGTGAGACTCAGAAAGAAAAATCCTGCTGAGTTTGGGATGGTTGTTTCATCAAATTGTTGGGCAATAAAAAAGCTAAGTCCTGCACCGATAGATGTTTGAAGAAAGCCGGATACAGAAGAAGCTGTTCCAGCTATTTCTCCTACAGGTTCAAGAGCGAGTGTATTGAAATTGGCCATAATACCACCGCAGGTAAACATTAATATACAATATAACGTCATATAAAAAGGAAAAGGGATAACACCACCTGCTAAGATGGACCCAATAAACCAAATGCATGAAGTGGCACAAAAGAGCAAAAGCATAGTATGAGCAATACGCCGCATTCCAAGGCGTCCAACGAGTTGAGAGTTAAAGAATGATGATAGAGCTTGAAATGCAGCACCAACTGCAAAAGCAATAGGGAACCAAAGTCCTAGATTATAGATCCCTTCATATGTTTGTTGTGATGTATTAACGGCGGTAAAGATACAGCCTAAAATAATGGAAGTTGCAAGTGTATAGCAAAGTGTTGTGCGATTGGTTATTACAATCCATAAGTTGTGTTTAACTGAAGAAAAGGAAAGAGAGCGTTGCGCATAAAGAGTTTCAGGCAAGCGCAGTTGAATCCAAATCATCAGTCCTAAACCAATCATTGCCATGAAAATAAAAATATATTGCCAATGTCCAAGAAGTAAAATGATCTGTCCTGTTGCGGGACCAACCATTGGTGCAACAAGAAAAACCATCATAACAATAGACATAACTTCTGCCATTTTTCGACCACTGTAAAGATCACGTACGACGGAAACTGTAAGAACTCGCATAGCAGCCCCTCCAATTCCTTGCAAGATACGTAAAATAAGTAAGAGAGAAAAATCAGTTACAAAGGCACAGCCAATCGCCGTAAATGAATAAAAAGCAAGCCCGAGAAGAATAAGTTTACGTCGTCCATACCTATCGCTTATTGGACCGAAAAATATTTGAGCAATACCATAGCTAATAAGATAACTCGAAATGATATAATGTTGATCATTTTCATTGAGAACATTTAAGCCGTCTAAAATATCGGGCATAGCTGGCAGCATAATATCAACAGCTATAGCGTTAATAGCCATGAGCGAAGCAATAAGAATAACAAATTCTTTATAGCCAATTTTGTTTCTAATCGCATCTCTATGCGTTTGTTCATCGACTGAATATGACATATGGCATCCTTGAAATAAAAATTTCGTCTGAAAACAGCTCTTTTTAAGAGTCTGAATAAAATGAAAGATACCTATGATTGATTACATGGAATATTTTTTTCTTTCAAAAGTTCCTGTAACTCATTGTTTTGAAACATCTCTTTAACAATATCACAGCCTCCGATAAATTCACCTTTGATATAAAGCTGTGGAATTGTTGGCCAATTTGAGTAATCTTTAATCCCTTGACGCAATTCGTTAGAAGTTAAGATATTAATCCCTTTATAATTCAATCCTAAATAATCAAGAATTTGAACAACTTGTCCTGAAAACCCGCATTGCGGAGCGTCAGGTGTTCCTTTCATGAATAAAATGACGTCGTTTGTTTTAATTTCGTTGTCAATAAAATCATGAACAGTGGTCATTTTTATCCCTCGATATTTCAGATTTTTATCAGTGTGTAATTTATATTCATACTGCTTTTAATCGTATTAAATGTGTGAATGCAAGAAGAAATTTTAGATTATTTTGGGACATTTGTTTGCAATATTAAGGCGTGAAGGTCATTTCCCATATTGCCTTTAAGGGCATCATAGACCATTTTATGTTGTTGAACACGGGTTTTACCACGAAAACTTTCAGAAATAACTTCTGCAGCATAATGTTCCCCATCTCCAGCAAGATCACGAATTCTTACAGTAGCATCAGGAATGCCTTCACGAATAAGCGTTTCAATTGCATGGGCACTCATTGCCATCATTATTCTCCTATGTTGTTCATTTTTTATAAAGGCTGTTTAAGAGAAAAAACAATTTTTATTCTTCACCCATAAATTGTGGAAACCAGTTTTCATAGGCTTTTGTGAGTTTGTCTATAGAAAGTTTTAGTATTCCATCTATATCAAGTGCATCACCTGCAACTTGACCTAGCTTTGTTAAAGAAACTGTATTGATTTGTGCGAGCTCTTTAAGACTATTAAGAGAGTGAGGTTTGACGGCTAAAAGATAACGTCCTTGGTCTTCTCCAAAAAGTTCTGCATGATGGGGTGATTTATTGCTTAATTTTACTTTGATTCCTTTACCTGCTTTAATGACCATTTCAGCAAGTGCTATCGCTAATCCTCCGTCAGAAAGGTCATGGGCGGCGTGAATAAAACCACGATGTATGACATCTCGAACAAATTGACCATGCTTTTTTTCAAGTTGTAAATCTACAGGGGGGGGGGGGGCTGCATCAATATTTAAAATGTTACGTGCATAGATTGATTGTCCTAAATGGGAGCCGCAATTTCCTACTAAAACAAGAATATCTCCATTTTGCATACCACTTATTGTTACCATTTTAGACCAATCATTAAGAAGGCCTACCCCAGCAATTGTGGGGGTTGGAAGAATGGCTGCCCCATTTGTTTCGTTGTAAAGAGAAACATTGCCTGAAACGATAGGAAAATCAAGGATTCTACAAGCTTCTCCTATACCTTTAATAGCAAAAATCAGCTGTCCCATAATTTCAGGTTTTTCAGGGTTACCAAAATTGAGATTATCTGTAGCAGCCAGTGGTGTTGCACCTGTCGTACTAATGTTTCGCCAGCATTCTGCGACAGCTTGTTTCCCCCCTTCATAAGGGTCTGCTTCACAATAGCGAGGTGTTACATCAGAAGAAAAAGCAAGAGCACGTTTGCTGTTGTTTCCTACACGGATAACGCCTGCATCACCTCCTGGACAAACAAGGCTATTTCCTTGGATAAGGGTATCATATTGTTCATAAACCCATCGCCGAGAACTTTGATCAGCAGAATTCAATAAGCTCAGAAGCGCATCACCAAGATTTTCAACTTTTTTGACGTCTTCTGCTTTCAAGGGTGTTTTTTTTGCCGGCTCACTCCAAGGACGATCATAAACAGGCGCTTCATCACCAAGCTCTTTGATGGGAAGATTGACAACTTCTTCCCCTTGATGAAATACACGAAAACGTAAATCATCGGTTGTTTTTCCAATGATAGAAAAATGTAGTCCCCACTTATGAAAAATTGCTTCTGCTTGCTTTTCTAGTTCTGGTTTAAGGACCATGAGCATACGCTCTTGACTTTCAGAAAGCATCATTTCATAGGCTGTCATGTTTTCTTCTCGAACAGGAACTGTATCAAGATTAAGCTGTATCCCCAGATTTCCTTTTGCTCCCATTTCAACGGCAGAAGAGGTGAGTCCTGCTGCCCCCATATCTTGAATAGCAACCACGGCTCCAAGTTCCATGAGCTCTAAACATGCTTCAAGGAGACATTTTTCTGTAAAAGGATCACCGACTTGAACAGTTGGGCGTTTTTCACTGATTGAAGAATCAAATTCAGCAGAAGCCATTGTTGCTCCACCGACACCATCACGTCCTGTTTTTGCACCCAGATAAACAACAGGGAGTCCAATACCTTGTGCTTTAGAATAAAAAAGGGCGTCTGTCTTTGCAATACCGGCGACAAAAGCGTTAACAAGGATATTGCCATTATAACGCTCATCAAAATTTACTTCTCCACCAACCGTTGGAACACCAAAAGAATTGCTGTAACCACCTATTCCAGAAACAACACCAGAAACAAGATGGCGTGTTCGTGGGTGATCAGGAGCACCAAATCGCAATGCATTCATAGCAGCAACAGGACGGGCTCCCATTGTAAAGACATCACGTAAAATACCACCAACACCTGTCGCTGCACCTTGATAAGGTTCAATATAAGAAGGGTGGTTATGGCTTTCCATTTTGAAAACAACACATTGTCCTTCGCCAATATCGACAACACCAGCATTTTCACCAGGTCCTTGGATGACACATTTTCCTTCTGTCGGAAGAGTTTTTAGCCATTTTTTAGATGATTTATAGGAACAATGTTCGTTCCACATTGCAGAAAAAATTCCTAGTTCAGTAAATGTTGGTTCTCTACCAATTAACGTTAGGATACGTTGATATTCATCTTCTTTTAGCCCGTGTTGTGCAATGAGTTCTGATGTAATAGTGATGTTATTGCAAGGCTTCATGAGTATTTATCCGTCAAATTAATCGAAATTTAGTATTTTTATTTTTTTAACCTAGCAGCTTATATTATAAACAATAATGTTGTTTAATAATAAAAATATTTATAGACAGTAAGCTGAAGATTTTGTCCGTTTGTTTGGTGGGATTTAAGACTAAAAATGGTCTTAAATAATTATGTGTTTAGAAAATAATATCCATTGTTGTTTGTGAAGAGCTTTGTTGATAGATTTACGATGCGAGAAATGGTATAAATCCTTGTTTTTTTAAATTATGGAGCGCGAGTATTTTTGCAGCATTATCCATTTACTAACTCTAAAGCACTTTGAAAAAGTAAACGACCGTCAGTACCTCCGTGGGCGGGTTCAATAAAGTTTTCAGGATGGGGCATCATACCAAGAATATTACCAGCTTTATTAACAATACCAGCAATATCTTTCATTGAGCCGTTCGGGTTTGTATTTTCTGCATAGCGAAAAACAATTTGTTCATTGTCTTCCATTTGTTTCAATGTTTCACTATCAACAAAATAATTTCCGTCATGATGGGCAACAGGACAACGAATAATTTGTCCTTTAGAATAATATCGAGAAAATTTTGTCTTGGCGTTGACGACTTCAAGCTTGATTTCACGACAAACAAATTTTAAAGAAGCGTTACGCATTAAAGTACCGGGTAATAATCCTGCTTCCAACAAAATTTGAAATCCATTACAGATACCTATAATTGTCGTACCTTCTTGTGCTTTTTCACGAATGGCTTTTAAGACGGGAGTTCGCGCTCCAATCGCACCACATCTTAAGTAGTCGCCATAGGAAAAACCACCAGGAATAATAATAACATCTACATCTGGAATTGTTGTTTCTGTTTGCCAAATTTTTAGTGGCTCAACTCCCGTTATATGATGTAATGCTGCAACCATATCTCGATCACGATTTAATCCAGGAAGTTGAATGATGGCAGTTTTCATGAGCATTTCACTTACAGAAGTTCGATTGTATAATTTTCAATGACAGTATTTGCGAGTAACTCTTCACACATTTGTTCAAGTTTTTTCTTTGCAGTTTCAGAAGGTAGTTCATCAAGAACAATATCAAAAACCTTTCCTTGACGAATAGATTGAATGCCTTCGAAAGCCAAACTTTTTAAAGCACCGACAATTGCTTCTCCTTGTGGATCAAGAACGCTTTCTCTTAAAGTAACCGTAATGCGTGCTTTCATTTTTTGCTTCCTGCTTGTTAAAAGAACCTCTCCTTTGAAGAGGGGTGTTTGTATAAGGTGATGTTTTTTACCTTGTTTTTACTTTACGAGAACGGGACCACTTGGTCGTGTTGGTTCGTTTTCATTCATAATACCAAGACGTTTGGCAACTTCTTGATAGGCATTAATAAGCCCTCCCATATCACGACGAAAACGGTCTTTATCCATTTTTTCTTGTGTGTGCATATCCCATAGTCGTGCAGAATCAGGAGAGATTTCATCAGCAAGAACAATGCGCATTGTTTCATCTTCCCACAGGCGACCAAATTCCATTTTAAAATCAATTAATTGGATGTTAACACCGGCAAAAAGCCCAGAAAGAAAATCATTAATACGAATTGAAAGTTGCATCATATCTTCTATCTCTTGTGGGACAGCCCACCCAAAAGCTGTGATATGTTCTTCCGTTACCATAGGATCATCGAGAGAATCATTTTTATAGTAGAATTCAATGATGGATTGCGGAAGCGGGGTTCCTTCTTCCAGTCCTAAACGTTTAGCAAGAGAGCCGGCAGCAACATTGCGAACAACAACTTCCAACGGAATGATTTCCACCGCTTTAATAAGCTGTTCGCGCATGTTTATACGTTTGATAAAATGTGTTGGGATGCCCAAACGTCCAAGATGGCTAAAAATATGTTCCGAAATTCGGTTGTTTAAAACCCCCTTTCCGTCGATAATTTCATGTTTTTTTGCATTAAAGGCAGTTGCATCATCTTTAAAAAATTGAATGTAAGTCCCTGGTTCAGGTCCTTCATATAAAATTTTAGCCTTGCCTTCATAAATACGGTGGCGACGATTCATCATGATTCTCTATTTATCTTGAGAGGTTTTTAATAACATTGATAAATGATACTATCCTAATTGATAGAATTTCTCAATGATATTGCTATGATACTTTTATAATTTTTATCATTACACGTTTACCCAAAGGTGAAGATACATAAGCGATGAGAAAGAAGATCACCTCTTTTGGATCAAATTTTTGCAAGAAAGTGAGAGAGGACCATAAGCCCTTCAGGCCAAGGTCCGTGTCCGGATTCTGCGTTAATATGGCCAGAATACCCAGCATCAACAAAGAGTGATCCCCAATCATTGGCAATTTTTTCTGCTACTGAAAATTGACAAAATTCATCGTTGCGACTGGCTATGACAATAGAAGGAAAAGGAAGCTTTTGGCGATGATAGGGGCCAAATGTCATTAAATGTTTGGGACGTATTTTTTCATTGGCGACATCTGGAGGTGCAACAAAGAAAGCGCCACAAATTTTTTCTGTATTTTGTACAGTTGCATGAATAACACTGGGAACTCCTAATGAATGAGCAATAAGCATAACAGGCCTTTGAGCTTTTGCGATGGCGGTTTTAACTTTGTTAACCCACTCTTCACAAACAGGCTTTGACCAATGGAGTTGTTCAATGCGGCTGGCTGTCGACAATTTTTTTTCCCAGCGCGTTTGCCAATGATCTGGACCAGATCCTTTGTAGCCAGGAACAATAAGAATATCGAGTTGATTTGCTTTCATGAATTGTTTTCTTTGTTACAACAGATTTTTGATCATAGGTTGAATGGATTTTGGTTTTCTATGTCGCTTTATTGTTCTTCAAAAACACGTTTAAAAATCGTATTGATATGTTTGGTGTGGTAAGAAAGATCAAATTTTTCGCGAAGTTCTTCTTCACTTAAAGCTTTGGTAACATCTTTGTCGTTGAGGAGTTCTTCTAAAAAATCTTTTCCTTGTTCCCAAACTTTCATCGCATTTCGTTGTACAATTCGATAAGAATCTTCACGACTAATCCCTGCTTGTGTGAGGGCTAAAAGAACCCGTTGTGAGTGAACAAGACCGCGGAATTTATTGAGATTTTTTTGCATATTTTCTGGATAGACAATGAGATTTTCAATGACAGATGTGAGGCGAGAAAGAGCAAAATCAAGTGTAATAGTCGCATCTGGAGCAATATAACGCTCAACAGATGAATGGGAAATATCACGTTCATGCCAAAGTGCTACATTTTCCATGGCTGGGAGTGCAAATGCACGTACCATACGGGCTAATCCAGTTAAATTTTCTGTTAAAACTGGATTACGTTTATGAGGCATTGCCGATGAACCTTTTTGCCCAGGTGAGAAATGTTCCTCTGCTTCAAGAACTTCTGTTCGTTGTAAATGGCGTATTTCTATCGCTAGCCTTTCAATAGAGGAAGCAATAACACCAAGTGTTGCAAAAAACATAGCATGACGATCTCTTGGTATTACTTGGGTGGAAACTGGTTCAGCACGCATCCTCAAGGCTTTTGCTACATGTTCTTCAACGCGTGGATCGATATTTGCAAAAGTTCCTACGGCTCCTGAAATCGCGCAAGTAGAAATTTCTTCTCGTGCTGCAAGAAGACGTTTGCGACAACGGGAAAATTCAGCGTATGCAAGAGCAAACTTGATTCCAAATGTTGTCGGTTCAGCATGAATGCCATGACTCCGCCCAATGGTGATTGTCTCTTTATGCTCAAAAGCACGTCTTTTTAATGCTTCAAGAAGTTGATCTATATCCTCTAGCAAAATATCACTCGCACGCATCAATTGAATGTTCAGCGTTGTATCGAGAACATCAGATGATGTCATGCCTTGGTGGATAAAACGTGCCTCTGGTCCAATGAATTCAGCTAGGTGGGTTAGAAATGCGATAACATCATGTTTGGTAATTGCTTCAATTTCATCAATGCGATTGACATCAAATTTAGCTGCTGCCCCTTTTTCCCAAATGACTTTGGCGGCTTCTTTCGGAATAATCCCTAAGTGAGCAAGGGCATCACAGGCATGGGCTTCAATTTCAAACCAAATACGATATTTTGTTTCGGGAGACCAAATTGTTACCATTGCAGGGCGGGAATAACGTGCGATCATCATTTTTTTCCTTGTTGTGAGAGGATTGCGGCTTGGCGCAATGCATTAATACGTGTTCTGTAAAGCTCTTTATTTCCATCTTTATAAATTGCAGAGCCTGCGACAAATACATTTGCACCAGCTTTTGCTGCTATCCCAATTGTATCAACGGTGATACCACCATCAACTTCAAGATCAATAGGGCGGTTTGCAATCATGCTTTTAACGCGCTTAATTTTATCTTTTATTTCTGGAATAAAACTTTGTCCACCAAAACCGGGATTGACTGTCATGATGAGAATGAGATCTAATTGATCAAGCAAATATTCAAGTACATGTTCAGGGGTGCTTGGATTGAGTGCGATTCCTGCTTTTTTTCCCATTTTTTTGATTGTTTGTAATGAACGATGAAGATGTGGACTTGCTTCAGCATGAATGGTTATAATATCTGAACCCGCTTTTGCAAAAGCTTCCAAATAAGGGTCTACTGGTGCGATCATCAGGTGGACATCAAATATTGCTTTTGTTAATGGGCGTAGAGCCTTGACGATTTCAGGACCAAAGGTGATGTTAGGAACAAAGTGCCCATCCATAATATCAAGATGAAGCCAATCTGCACCAGCATCAACAACATCTAACATTTCTTGTCCAAGTTTAGAAAAATCAGAAGCCAAGAGAGAAGGCGAAATGAGATGAGAATGGGGCATTAAAATCTCCTTGATTGGCAGTTTTTATCATATCGCTGTGTATACACAAATATCTTTTGTGTTATGACGGAAAAGAAAAAATATGTATTATAGATCTTTTTATGGAAAGATCGCTTGAAATTTTAAAGCTTTATAAGTGAAAGATATGTCGAATCATAAAACATATTTGATGCCTGAACTTCAACATAAACATACTATCGCGGTTTCTTCCCAAGAATATCGAGATGCCATGAGTCTTTTTGCAGGAGCTGTGCATATTGTGACAACAAATGGTATTAAGGGAAGACGCGGGGTGACTGTTTCGGCGTGTTGTTCTTTATCTGATGATCCTCCAACCCTTCTTGTTTGTCTCATGCGCCATAATTTAAAGAATCAGGTGTTTATGGAGAATGGAAATTTTTGTGTTAATAGCTTGGCAGGAAAGCATCGTTCATTAGCGGATGTTTTTTCGAGGCGTTGCAATTCTACACAAAATGAGCGTTTTGATGTTGCTCAATGGGGAGCTTTGCAAACGGGGGCGCCTAGTCTTTCAGACGCTCTAGCATCGTTTGATTGTCGTTTGATTTGTTGGCATGAGCACGCAACCCATTGTGTTTTGATTGGTGAGGTTGTTGCAATTAACTGTAATCAAGAAAAAGATGCTTTGATGTATTTGAAACGTGAATATCACACTTTGCCTTTATAAAGATTTTATTTTTTTGCATTGATGAAATGATTTATTGTTGCTTCATTTAGACTTTAAACAATGAATGAGAGAGTAGGGGAGCGATGGCTCTGATATCTGATATTAGATTTCCTTCTTTTTAAAGTTTTTCAATAAGCGAGAAAAATGATTCTGGATGAGATTTGATCAAGAATCCAATCTACATAAAAAGCGATTAAACCTAAACAGTGCATTTAGACATATTCGTCAATTGTTATGAAAAGACATTTTACTCTTGTGTTGATGGGTATTGCACAATATATAGACCGCACATAGCATATGTGGAGGTTTTTTATTGCATGAGCGAAGAGATTGATGGTCAATATCGCCCTAGTGAAGATGAGCCTTTTATGAATGAGCGGCAAAAGGCGTATTTTCGTGCTAAACTGGTTTCTTGGAAGAATGATATATTAAAAGAAGCTCGTGAGACTTTGGAAAATTTGCAGGAAGAGAATGTTGGTCAACCCGATTTGACTGATCGGGCTTCTTGTGAAACTGATCGTACAATCGAATTACGTGCTCGTGATCGTCAGAGGAAACTTATTTCAAAAATAGATGCTGCTTTAGAGCGCATTGATAATGGGACATACGGTTTTTGTGAAGAAACCGGCGAACCCATTAGTATCAAGCGTCTTGAGGCTCGGCCGATAGCCGTTTTGTCATTGGAAGCGCAAGAACGTCACGAACGACGTGAAAGAGTTTATCGCGATGATTAAGGTTATTGAGATGATAAACAAACGAAATTCGTGGTGATGAAATTGTATATTTTTATTTTTGAGGGGTAGGAATGAATAAAGATGGTTCTTGCCGCCCCTCAATTTCGGCGGTGATGGCTGAATCTTTTACCGCTTGATTCGTAAAAGGAGAGGGACTTTTATCCGATACATCGTTTCTTTCTGGAGGGGCGGAATTTAGATGTGTGTGTGTTTCTCTTTTTTGTATTTTTGATGTACCAGTAATATCGGATTCTACAACCACATCTGTTAATCCGCCAATAAGGAGCAAATGTTCTTTATTATCGCAACGGACTAAAACAAGGCGGCGTGCTCGATCTATAGAAATTACTTCACATAATGCTAATCGTGATAGACTTTTTTTTCTATTAATGCTGTATCTTCCTGTACTTAAGCGACGTAAAAACACGATAATTACGGTAATAGCTGCGATTGTTATTATAAAAAGCAAAAAGCTTATCGTTATGTTTGCAGCAGATACACCTATCTGCTCTGATAACCAGATATACATAGATTTTCTCCCATTTTGGATGGAAATATTATTTTTTATTGAGATAAATTTATAAACATACCCTCAAAAGGTTCACTTATAATGTAAGAAATAAACTTTTGAATATTAAGCGAGCTTATCTTAGATAATATCATAGTATATACTTTATAACAACATAACAACGAATATAAAGGAAGTTTTGTGACATAAGAAATAGCTATAAGCTAAGGCAAAGAGAGATGGATAAAGATTTTGAGAATAATGAAAGATCAGCGTTTTCGTTTCATCGGAGAGTTGTGATTTTTGGTGTTGTTTTTGTATTAGGTTTTCTTTTCATTGTGGGTATTTTAGGTTTTTTTTATCCACAAAACTATTTGCAACAGGCGATATCAATATCTTTTTTGATTCTAGCAATGATCGGTGTTGCAACACTCGTTTTGTGTGGAATGGGAATTTTAAGATATCATGTGTGGTCGCATGAAGATTTTGATTTTAGCATCTTTAATAGGAGCGATGATGCAATTGTAATCTCTGATCTTTCTGGTTTTGTTTATTATTCTAATCAAAACTATCGAAAAATTCTGACCTATAAGCCTGAAGTGTCTTGTTATAGGGTTATTGCGGATCTTCCAGGAGCTGGTGCACTCTCGTACCGCTTAAAGGTTGCAGCCTGTAATAATCTTGCAGCGCAAGAGGAATTAAGAGTAGAACAGCCAATTTTTACTGATTCTACACCAAAAAAATCTGTTTGGTATAATATTTCCATTCAACCTATCAAAAAACAGAAAAAAAAGCTTTTATTTTGGCGTATTGCTGATATTTCGCACTTACAACAAACGCGAGAAGTTTTTTTCTCGAACCTTCAAGAGGCTATCAATCACTTGGATCAAGCTTCTATTGGTTTTGTATCCGTTAATAGACAAGGAACTATTCTTTATGCCAATGCGACTTTTGCAGAATGGTTTTCAATTGATTTAGCGAATTTCTCAATTGGTCAATATAATTTTGATTCGTTATTTGATAGCGTTGGCGCTAAGAGCTCATGGAGTGATATCTGTTTACAAACCAACAGATATCAAAGTTCAGGTTACTCTTTACCCTATAGGTTTTCGTTATGTTTAAATTCACACACGACTTGTGAGAAAATATTCCATTGTCTTATATCTGTTTCTTCTCTCTTAGAAGAGGAAGCCATTTATCGTGTTGTGATCATTCCACAACAAATACAAAAAGAAGAGGATGATCAATTAAAATTACCCAGTATATTAGAAGAATATTTTGATGCGAGTCCTTTTGCAATAGCCGTGGTGGATCATGCAGGGCAATTGGTTCATATGAATAAAGCTTTTTCATCACTCACGGGATGTATGGACAAAGCTGTCAATTTTTATGATGTTATTTCTCGTCGTGATTGTGTGCAGTTAGAGCGTTCTTTTCAGAGAATTGCGACAAATAAAAATTATTTTGTTTCTCTAGAAACTGTTTTAGAAAAAAATGAAGAATGCCATTTACGGCTCCATATTATGTCTGTACCGCCCTATCATGGTGATGCATTGCAAGATTTGCTTATTATCTCTGTCATTGAAACAACCGAACAAAAAACACTTGAAGATAAAATGATGCAAAGTCAGAAGATGCAAGCTGTAGGACAATTGGCTGGCGGCATTGCTCATGATTTTAATAATGTTTTAACAGCAATTTTAATGTCGTGTGATCTTCTTTTAAATACGCATCGTAGTTCTGATCCTGCTCATGCTGATCTGATCAATATTAAAAACAATGCTAATCGTGCAGCTGCTCTTGTCCAACAATTATTAGCTTTTTCTAGAAAGCAAACACTTCGACCTGAAGAAGTCGATTTTACTGAATTTTTATCAGATATCCGCAATCTTATTTTACCACTTTTGGGGAATAATATTCAGTTAAAAATTATCCATGGAAGAGATTTGTGGAGCGTTGAAGTTGATCAAGCATCTTTTCAGCGTGTTATTATGAATTTGGTTATTAATGCGCGTGATGCCATGTTAGATGGAGGTATTGTTACGATTGCGACAAATAATATTACAAAGCAACAAAGTGCTGAATTTAATCATCTTGGATTAGCAATTGGCGAGTATGTGCAATTGACTATTTCAGATACAGGGGCTGGTATATCTGCTGCTATACAAGAAAAAATGTTTGAGCCATTTTTTACAACAAAAGAAGTTGGAAAAGGAACAGGACTTGGTTTATCAATGGTTTATGGAATTATCAAGCAGAGCGGTGGGTACATTTATTGTGAAAGTAAAGAAGGTGAAGGAGCAACATTTCATATTTTTCTTCCCCGTTATATCCCCAATATAAAAGGAGAAATTTCTCAAAAGATTGAAAAAGATGAAGAGAAAGATAAAAATATAGACTTAACAGGATCTGCGACTGTTTTATTGGTTGAAGATGAAGATGCGGTCAGAATGGGGGGGGTAAGAGCTCTTCAAATGAGAGGATATACGGTTTTAGAGGCAGCAAGTGGGGTGGAAGCACTCTCTATTCTTGAGGAACAAAAAGGAGAAGTTGATATTATTGTTTCCGATGTGGTGATGCCAGAAATGGATGGGCCCACTTTATTGAAGGAAGTCCGTAAAAACTATCCTGATATCAAATTTCTTTTCGTTTCTGGATATGCAAAAGATGCCTTTGCTAAAAATCTTCCACAAGATGCTGTTTTTGGTTTTTTATCTAAGCCTTTTACACTCAAACAGTTAGCTGTAACAGTTAAAGAAACACTTTCGTCATAAACAAAAATTTATGCAATAGAAAATTGCGTATTTTAAGATTTTTTAGGCGAAATACGAGAGTATTTTGATAAATAGAGCTTATGATAATGTCATAGAATTGAATAAAGAAGAAAAATTTTAAAAATGAACTAAAATTCAAAAAATTACATATTTTGTGCAAAAATTTATGAAGAGATGGACTCTATTATGTCAATATTTCATAGAGATTTTCAATTGTAGATACTGAGCAAAAACTATGTGTAAAGCATTGAAATATGCTGATTAATAGATTGTTGATACACTCAAAAAGATAAAAGCTGTTGTTGCGTATCGACCATTTTGCTCTTCCCTTCAATAAATGCTTTTAAGGCTTCGGGATAGAGTTTATGCTCTGCTTTAAGAACTCTTTGTGCTAAGCACTCAGCAGTATCATGGGGATAGACTGGAACGGCTGCTTGGGCAAGGATTTTTCCTGCATCCATGTCTTCTGTAACAAGGTGAACAGTGCAACCCGTGATTTTTACACCTGCTTGTAAAGCTTTTTCATGTGTGTTTAAGCCTTTAAATGAAGGCAAAAGAGAAGGATGAATATTTAGAATTCGTCCTTCATAAAGTTTTACAAAACGTGGTGAGATAAGGCGCATATACCCTGCAAAGCAGAGAAAATCCGGTTTATATTGATTTAAAATTGTAAAAATATTTTCTTCATGCTCTTCTTTTGTTTTGTAAATTTTACGATCAACAATATGAATAGGTAAGTTATGGTTTTGCGCTTTTTCAATACCGTTGGCACGCGGATTATCGCAAATAACCGCGACGATTTCAGCAGGATATGCCGTTTGTTGGCTAGCTTGAGCAAGGGCGACCATATTGGATCCATTACCAGAAATGAAAACGACGATTTGTTTTTTCATAAATGCAGTACCCCTTTATAAAGTATTCCTTTATTTTGATCTTGGCATTTTGTTAAAATGCCAAGGGGAGTTACAGTCTCTCCTTTTCTTTCAAGAGCTTGTGTAATTGTTTCAGCTGCATGCTGTGCTACGATAATGATCATGCCAATACCACAATTAAATGTTCTTAACATTTCTGTTTCTTCTATTTTACCTTGTTTGGCAATCCATGAAAATACTGCTGGAACATTGATGCTAGAAAGATTAATTTCAGCGCAGAGAGAGGATGGAAGGACACGTGGAATATTTTCAGGAAAACCTCCACCCGTAATATGAGCAAGAGCTTTAATCCCTTCATATTTTCGCATGATGGGAAGAAGCGATTTTACATAAATGCGTGTTGGTGTAAGAAGTGCTATACCAAGGCTGCTTTCGGGGGAAAAAGGGGCAGGGTCATTCCATTTGAGATAATTTTGCTGGATGATTCGTCGAACAAGCGAAAAGCCATTGGAATGAATTCCAGAGGCGCTTAGACCTAATATAATATCACCTTCTGTCAAATCTTTTGAAGGGAGTAGCTTGCTACGTTCGCATGCTCCAACAGCAAAACCAGCTAGATCATAATCTCCCTCTGCATACATTCCTGGCATTTCTGCAGTTTCTCCTCCAATAAGGGCAGCACCGGCTTGTTTACATCCTTCTGCAATACCGGAAACAATCGCAGCTCCTTGTTCAGGGTCAAGCTTTCCAGTTGCAAAATAATCCAGAAAAAAGAGAGGTTCAGCCCCTTGTACGAGTAAATCATTGACACACATAGCTACAAGATCAATACCTACAGTGTTATGGTGACCTACTTCAATGGCAATTTTTAATTTTGTTCCCACACCATCATTGGCTGCTACTAGGATAGGATCCGTAAAGCCTGCTGCTTTTAAATCAAAAAGTCCACCAAAACCGCCAATTTCTGCATCTGTTCCGGCTCGTTTTGTTGCGCGTATAAAGGGTTTAATTTTTTCTACCATGGCATTACCCATATCGATGTTTACACCGGCTTTTGCGTAGGTAAGACCAGCTTTGGATTTATCCCCAGCCTTGGATTTATTATTTGTAAGATCTTGATTGCTCATTGGAGCCTTCCTTTAATGGAAAATCAGGTTTTGATATTATGCAATGCCATGATAGAGTTCTCTCTGCAAGAGATATTGATAAGAAAATAAGCAACTTTTCTTGTACCTTATTTTGAAGTTGTTTATAATTTTTTGTGAAGAATTTTTTAGGATATTTTATGAGCAAGATATCAGATAATCACGGACAGTCCTCTTGGCAGCTTATGAGAAAGAAAGTGAGTGAGAATACATCTCGTGATCGTTATAAGACTTATGTGCCAGCGTATACTCAATTACCTTTGCCGAATAATATGAAAAGACAAATCTTTTTTTGGCTTGGTACGCTGATTTTTTTCATTCTTTTTATGTTTGTTTTGGGATCAATTTTGCTTCCTTTTGTGGCAGGGATTGTGTTGGCTTATTTTCTCAATCCCATTGTTCAATTACTTGAAAAATTTGGTATTCGTCGTGTGTTTGGGACTGTCCTTATCACCCTATTTATTGTTATTACCTTTGTTGCTGCTTTAATTATTTTGATTCCTGTTATTAGTTGGCAAATACAGCAATTTATGAGTGATGGTTTACCTGTTTACATTAATCGTATTCAAACCTTTTTTGTTGAGCATGATTTTGATTGGTTAAGGCGCTATTTTGGAAGTGATCCAAATGAATTACGGAATAATATTAAAGGATTTTTGGGAGAAGGTTCGGATTTTATTACGTCTCTTTTGAATTCACTTTTAAAGTCAGGAAAATCAATCGTTAATATCGTTAGCCTATTTGTTGTGGCACCTGTGGTGGCATTTTATATGTTATTAGATTGGCCACGTATGGTAACAGCAATCGATTCGTTAATACCGCGGGATCATCTGGAAACCGTTCGTAGTATTTTTCATGAAATGGATAGAGCTATTGCAGGCTTTGTTCGTGGACAAGGAACAGTTTGTCTCATATTGGGAGGCTATTATGCTATTGGTTTAACGATTACAGGACTCAATTTTAGTCTTTTGATTGGTATGTTTATTGGTCTTATTAGCTTTGTTCCTTATATCGGCACAATGAGTGGTTTGGTCCTTTCTGTTGGTATTGCATGGGTCCAGTTTTATCCCAATAATTGGGGGGGAATCATTGTTGTGATGGCACTTTTTTTAATTGGTCAATTTATTGAAGGTTATATTCTTCAACCCAAGCTTGTAGGTTCATCAGTGGGATTACATCCCGTATGGTTGATGTTTTCACTTTTTGCTTTTTCTTCACTCTTTGGTTTTACTGGTATGCTTGTTGCTGTTCCTGCGGCAGCGGCTGTTGGCGTTTTAGTTCGTTTTGCTCTTCATACTTATCTGAGTTCTCAGATGTATTCGCGAAGCGGAAATTCGGAGCCGCTAAAATGAATGGGCGTGAAACGCAATTATCTTTAAATTTTCCTTATGATCCGATTTTTCAATTTGAGGATTTAGTGGTAACGGAAAGCAATCGTATGGCTTTTCAGCTTATTGATCACTGGCCCAATTGGAGCTTACCTATTGCAGTTTTGGTTGGTAAAGAAGGCTCTGGAAAAACGCACTTTTCTAATATATGGCTCCAAAAAGCAGATGCTTTCAGGATTCAGCACAATGAAATTGATCAGGCTATTACTATGGCTTCTTTAGGCAGATCATTTTTAATAGAGGATATTGATGCAGGTGAAATCAATGAGACAGAACTTTTTCATTTAATTAACAGTATTAAGCAAGCAAATCTTGATGCACGACAAGCTACTTTATTGATGACGGCACGAACACTTCCTTCCGCTTGGAATTTAATGTTAAATGATCTAAAAAGTCGTCTTAATTCGGTAATGTTCGTTGAAATTAATCAGCCTGATGATGCATTGTTAACAGCTGTTGCATTTAAGCTTTTTTCAGATAGGCAACTTATTGTACATCCAGATACGGTTTATTATCTTGTAAGTCGTTGTGAACGTTCTTTATTTTCATTGAAGCGTGTTATTGATTCTGTTGATCAGTTGGCATTACAAAGAAAAAGAAAAATAACACGTTCTGTTATTGCTGAAGTTTTGAATAGAAGAAATTCGTAAATACTCCTTATCATGGCTTACTTATTCTGTCCTTCTACTATCGTTTCAATACGTGGAAAGACAAGTCATTTAAATTTTCTCCTTTTTGGATATCTATATAAGAGTAAAAAATAATATTTTTTACTCTTATCGTGTGTTTATTTTAAATAGCTTTGAGATTTTATTGTATGATGTTGAATTCTTTCCATCTTCGCATTTGAAAATTTTTCTAAAAAGAGCGCTTTATTTTATTTATAATGAAATCTTTGTGCTTTGAAAAAATGTTTGTTGTTTATGGATTTGGATTGTAGAAGATTCTAGAATTTTTAATAAAAGAGTCCTTGGGAAGATAGAAAAAGAGGGGAAAAAAGCTTAATACAGCTGAATTTTTTGGCTTATGTTCTCTTTGGGAAAGTTTTTCTATGATATTTAAGTCATTTTTTTCTAAAATTGTATCTGTGGAATGTGTTTTGATACAATGAGAGCTTGCTTAAAAAAGGACAAAAATTATGAAGTCCTTATAGAGAAATTCATTCTTTTTTAATATAGATTGGATTTTCTACGGAGGTTATTTTCTACTACTTGTTAATAAATCTGTTATTGAGTAGGGAAAAAAATTTAAAAATGTGCTTTTTTGTAAAGAAATGCAACAAAATTAAAAAAAAGTGTGTTTTTCTCTTGCACTTCTGTTGTGAAAATTTTAGGAAATGTGCATCAAGTAAATGTAAATGGCGGAGCGTAGCGCAGCCTGGTAGCGCACCTGATTTGGGATCAGGGGGTCGTAGGTTCGAATCCTATCGCTCCGACCATATTTGATTGAGTGTGTGAGAATGACCCAATTGGGTACGTGTGGTGAGAAACTATCATTCAAGCGTTGTGTAATCTGAAGGAAAAAGGCATGATCGCACGTATTTATAGTCCTGCTAAGACAGCTATGCAGTCAGGTAAGGGGAATACAGGTTTTTGGATTCTAGAGTATGAGCCGGTGAAAGCGAAAATGCTTGAACCTCTTATGGGGTACACGGCAACGTCTGATATGAATAATCAGGTAAGAATCCGATTTAATAGGAAGGAAGAAGCGATTGCTTTTGCGCGTAAGAATGCTATCTCTTACCGTGTAGAAAAGAAACATACATCGATTCGACGTGCTATTTCTTATTCTGATAATTTTCGCAGTGATCGGCAGCATTCTTGGACACATTGAATTAAAGATGCTATTTTGAATTGAGAAAATAATCAGTTGGGTCCCGTAGCTCAGCTGGATAGAGCAACGGCCTTCTAAGCCGTGGGTCACAGGTTCGAATCCTGTCGGGATCACCATGTTTAAATGATATTAATAGGCTATAAAAAGTTAGAGAGTTTTCCTTTTATTCTATTAGCTTATTTTTCTGTATACTCCCGAACCTTTTTAATGTTTTTTGGTTGATTTTGTTGCTAAACGTTTTCTGTTGACTGTTTTAGTATAAAATGATGCTGTTTTCTCTTTTTTCAGTAAAAATTGCTTTTGATTGCTGAAACTTTAGCATTGCATATTCTTGCCGCGTGTTGCTACTATATCACATGCTTTAGGAAACAGATTACAAAAACTCTTTTTTATGAGCTTCTTTTCATCTTTCTGAAAATGAATATTTTATTTCTTAGATTAGATTTAAGCATTGCGGCTAGTGCTGGTGAAATTGCCAAAAAACATCTATTGTGATTTTTTTATTTTTTATGAATAATATTATTACGTTTTTTAGCATGATCTTTGGTAAGATCGATTTTGATTAGATACAAGGCATGATGGATTCGATTTAGAACAGTTTATGAAACATTGAAGAATAAAAACGATATCTGTTTATGATGAGAATTTACAGATGGCACAAGAGGTGGAAAATATCTTCTTGTCTTGGAAGCTGTGATTCATAACGAATTACTTCTTTATAGTTTTTTCGTATAAAAAGATGTTATATGTGCCGTCCAGATAAGATATTGTTTTTTCAATGAGAGACACTTGCGGACAATTTGATTTAACGTGATTGTCACTGTTTCTCAGGTATGGTTATAGGTTTCATCAATGTTTAGGTTTTCTTAGTCTTATAGGTTTAAGAATGTATACTGTATATTTATATGAATGAAGATAGATTGTATCTTAGAGTTAAATTTTTAGATTTCATATTTACATTTTCAAATGTTTTTTCTTATTTCTTTATAGTTTGTACATCATGTGAAAAGTATTTTAATATTGGATAACAATCACATTAAAATGTTATGCAGATGAGCTCTGAAGATCTAAACTCATACGGTTCAAGGTGATCATTATTTCAATAAGAATACAGTGTGAGGAGAATGCCATTTTACAGGCTTTGTTTTAAGAGATATCTCTTAAAGCTCACTTCACGCTGGCGCTCATAAATGGTACAATGATAAATCCATTGAGCTCCATCATATTTACATTTATGAAGAAACAAACTGACATTATCATACACTTTGCCTATTTTCCAGCCCCCGATGTTGCGATAGATCTTAGCACTTGAGGTAGTTATCGGCATTTTTGTGCTTTTTTATACAATTTTTACTTAATACTAATTCCTCTTATGACGTGTAAGAGAGACGGCTTTGTTTAATTCAATATAAATAGGTTTGAAATGAGAAAACATTGCGATATTCGGATTTCTCATTCAACATGGCAAACAATAAAACATGATTATAAATCAAATGTATTTTTAGAATGAAAAAATTTGCTTTTATCGTGTTTTTTACTCTTTTTAATATTTTATTATAATCTGTAATTGGTAAACTCAAAATACAGCTCTAAGGTTAAGTGTTTTATATCTATCGAAGTGACTGTGGTTATATCTAACTGTTTGGACAACAAGTTGTATACCAATAGACATGAAAGAATTAAGAAAAACAGGGGATAGATCAGGAAACAAACAATATTTTTTAGAACGGAAGCCTATGCTTGTGGAAAGAATTTTAAAATCAAACTTCTAATCTGTTGCAAAATGAGGCTGTTATTACGTTTGTGATACTTTTAGATGGCTTCCCCTAAGAGGCGCTATTAGAACGTAAAAAATATTAGAAACACTCCGTAAAGTATGCCCTTTGTAGAGGCATGTTGCACAATCTTATTTCCGAATCTTTATTTACGCATCCCGTACCTTGGAAGAATACGATAATTCAATAATTTATTTATACTATAAAGTTGAATGGTGGGCGTGACAGGGATTGAACCTGTGACCCCTACGATGTCAACGTAGTGCTCTCCCGCTGAGCTACACGCCCATTCATTGATGTTGCATACACCATATAGAATGCCAAACGTCAATGCCTAATTTTATTTTCTCTTTCAACAGATGCAAATAACTTTAAAAAATACTTTTTAAGCAGCGATAAGGATCTTTTCAACCTCATTGACGAGTTCACGTAAGTGAAATGGCTTAGAGAGAACCTTTGCATCAGGAGGGGCATCACTATTTGAATTGAGTGCTACCGCTGCAAAACCCGTAATGAACATTACTCGTAAATCAGGGTCAATCTCAGTAGCACGTCGTGCGAGTTCGATTCCATCCATCTCTGGCATCACAATATCAGTCAGGAGAAGGGAAAATGGCTCTTCTTGTAAACGTTCATATGCGCTAATACCATTATCGAAATCGGCGACTTCGTAGCCTGCACGTTCTAGGGCTTTTACGAGAAAGCGACGCATATCGTTATCATCTTCTGCGAGCAGGATTCGTTTCATGATTATATTCCAATGGCTCCATTTGTCAGAGTTTTGCCGCATCAATTATACAATATAGAGTATTTATAAAAAAGATGGTAAAATGCTCATAATTGAAATGAATGGCAAAATGGTTAATTCTTACATTCTGATTCAAAATACAGCATATTCGTTGTGAGTTGGTTAAATTCGAAATATATGTGATTTTGAAAAAAGAAGGGGTTCTCTAAAACTACTAAGATGATTCATTACTATCTTTTCTTTTAAAGTTACTGATTATTATCAGAATTCCATTAAAAAACTTATGAAAACCGTTATTGTAGGGACTTCCTATATCGAGAAATTAAAAGAATATTATGTTAATTTATTGTTTTTAAAAAGTTCTCCTAAGAAATAGAAATTTTATAGTTATTTGTTTTTATAGAGATTTGTAATAAATATTATAAATGCGCTTTATTTCCAGTTTTTTTCCTTAAATAGATGAAAAATATTGTTTTCCTAGATATAATATTAAATTATCACTTAATAACAGATCAAAAATAGTATTTTGATGCTTTATTTATAAATATGTATCATGTTATATTAAGATAGATTTATTATTTTTATTTATATAAATAGTTTTTTATTAAGTTATTTTTTATGATATAAAATAATATTGTTTAATGTAATGATATACTTTGTATATTAGTTTTTTTATTAGAATGCGTGGTGAATATTTAGGTCATGGCTTGCCTGTAGAGGCTAGAAAACGAATCATATGAGTGGTTGGAAAGTAAAATCCATTATATTAAAAAGTGTTTGTAGATCCAATGCTCGTAGAAAATTTCTTTTTTGATAGGGCGGAGCGGAAATTAAGGTTTAGTGTTATTTTACAGATACATTATCGGGAATAAATGCATCAAATGCAGCCCAAAATTGCTTTTTATAATCTTCGTTAACCATAATTGTATCCAGTTCAGCGCCTGTAATAGTAATACTTTCTGTCAGACGTGTGTGTTGGCATAATTGCTGCACTTCAATGTTGTTTGCAATATTATTTTGATTGGCAAGAATAAAGAGTGTTGGGATTCGTAAATCTCCATGAAGTACATTTCTCTTCACAGAATCAATCGCATTAAATACTGATGCTATCCATTGGGATGTTGGGGGCTTAATGGAAGAGAGCGGCACTTTATGTATGTGTCCCAATTGTATATTTTTTTGTTTTGTTTTGTTTAATTTTTTACCATCTTTCACTGGTATAAAGCCAAGACCTATATCAGAAAGAAATTGTGTTAATTTATGTTGAAAACCATTTGTTTTATTGCCGAATGGAGCAAAAAGGGGAGAAACACAGAGCAATCTATTAAACTGATGATTAATGAGATCTAATCCGCTAAGTGCTATCAATCCACCTATGCCATAGGCGAGCATAGAGTAAGGTGGCGGACAATTAGGATAAACAATATTTTTAAGAAATTTATATAAGTCATTAATATCATTATTTATATCAAAACAATGATGTCGGCTTTGTTTTCTTATCTTGAAGGATGTTTTTTCTTGATCAAAGCAGTCAAATATTGCTGTATGAAAACCGCGTTTAGAAATTTCATTTATTAATAAAAAATATTTTTCTAAAGTATTTGCGTAGCTTTTGAGAATAACAATTGTTCCCTTAGATTTTTCCACCTCAGGATATGTTATAGCAAAACGAATTTCGTGATCTATTGCTATTTTAAGAGTATCATGATGGATATTAAGAGAAGTGGAACCCCAATCTATGGGATAAAGAGGTGTTTTCAATTGAAATCCTTTACAGTGTATTTGCCACTTAGTACTTTGACATTTATGTAATGAAGAAAGAGGATTAAAAAAGGGGTATATTGCTTTTTAGATAGTTTTTATCAATTTAGGTCCCAAAGAGTTGAAATAAAGAAAAACGATTACTAGATAATATAGTGCGGTTGCCATAATGGGGCCGCAGGTTCACAAGTAAGTTTGCCATATGGGAACTTTGTGAATTAGTTATAAATTATAGTCGCTCTAGAGGAGGGCAATATTATGCGTCAAGTAGATTTTTCACCATTTTATCGTTCCACAGTAGGTTTTGATCATCTTTTTAACTGGTTTGATTCTAGAACACAACCAGAGGAAGTTTCTTCTTATCCCCCTTATAATATCGAGCGTTTAACTGAAGATTCTTATAGAATTTCTATGGCTGTTGCTGGTTTTTCTCAAGATGAAATTGATATTGAAACGCATTGTAACCAGCTGATCGTTAAGGGAGACAGAAAGTCTAAAAATGATGATGAAGAGCGAGAATTCCTTTATCGAGGTATTGCTTCGCGTGCTTTTGAACGGCGGTTTCATTTGGCTGATCATGTTAAGGTTATTGGGGCAGAACTTGGAGATGGGCTTCTTCATATTCAGCTTAAAAGGGAAATGCCAGCTGAATTAAAACCCAAAAAGATAACCGTACAGATGTCACCATCCATTACAAAAAATGATAACAGCGACGTTATCGTGTAAAGAAAATTTAGAAAATATGAGATCGGATAATTATAAATTTTTCTGAAAAATAAAAAACGCGAGGCAAAAGGTCTCGCGTTTCGTATGTGTTTTCCTAAGAACGAAGCGCATTTTAATAAAAAAGCTTATCTCGAATTTATGATAAAATATCATTGCACATTATTCTACGTTGAAGAAAAAGTTCATGTGTGTGCAATTGAAATGCATAATGATTCACTTTTTAAGTAAGCTTATTTATAGCATTTTAAAAATGGTCGGAGCGGCGGGATTTGAACCCACGACCCCTTGACCCCCAGTCAAGTGCGCTACCAAGCTGCGCTACGCTCCGAGTTCGTGTAAAACGATTAAATGACTGTTTCTTTAAAGGCAAGAGAAAAAATAAACAGAATAAAATCTAAAATGCTCTTGCACTTAGAGCTTTTGAAAGTAAAAATTTTGGACATCAATATTTTGTTGTTAATTCAAGATAAATAACGAATTTGTAAAATTCTTTGTGATCATTAAATTTTTAGCTCTATAGTTAATAGATGTATGCATTTAATTACTTTTGAGATTGTGAGGAGGGGGGTAAGATTGGTGTAGAAGGTATGAATTGGAGCAAATGAGTGCTGAAGGTATATTTTTTTCTTACCTAATCGTTACTTTTCTAAAAAGATAAAGATTTTCAAAAGAAGAGGAGTGAATATATGGTTTTGAAAAGTTTTCGTTTTTTAGAGTTTTATAGACGAGGTATTTTCATTTTATATGGATAAAAAATTGTAAGTTCTGGATTGTATAATCACAAATCTCATTTTACGGGTATGTATTTTTATCCAAATAAACAAGATCAGAATGCTTTAATTTATGTTTTGTTGTTTTTTTTCTAAAATATCAGATAAAATATTATAGAGGAAAAACTTTCAAAGTGTCTATTGAACTAAGAAAAGAGTAAACTATGAGCCGTTTTTCGGTAATAAATTTGACGCAAGCAGCAGTGGATCGTGTTAAAGCGATTATGGATGCAAAAGATGCACAGGGTATTCTTGTTGGTATCAAAAAAGGTGGTTGTGCAGGGATGGAGTATACAATTACTCTTGTCAAAGAAAAGGGGATAGATGCGGATGTTGTTGAAGTGAATGGTGCCCGTGTTTTTGTAGCACATGATGCGGTATTATTTTTATTAGGGACGCAGATGGATTATGAAGTGACAACGCTGCGGTCTGGTTTTATCTTTAAAAATCCTAATCAAGTTTCAGCATGCGGGTGTGGAGAATCGGTGGAACTTCGTCCTGCTACGCAGGATCAATATAAAACAAATTGAGCTGAGCTAAATTATAATTTAGTAATTTTAGAGGGGCTTATTCTTTTAGGTAGAAGAAATCTACTATTTTTTATTGTTCATTTTTAGCTTGCTTCCAAAGTGCTTCCATTTCATTCAAGGATGCGTCAGTGAGTGTTTTAGATTGAGTGGATAGCTTTTCTTCAATATAGGCGAAACGATTTCGAAATTTTATATTCGTTTTTTTTAATGCTTTTTGTGAATCAATCGCTAAGTGGCGCGCGAGGTTAAGGAGTATAAAGTAGAGATCTCCAAACTCTGCTTCTATCTCTGAGTTTTGTTTATTTTTGATGGCTTCTTTGAGCTCTTCGAGTTCTTCTTCTATTTTTTCAAAAACTTTATCACTTTTTTGCCAATCAAAACCTACTTTAGCTGCTGCTTCTTGTAAAGCAAGTGCCTCTTGGTTTGCTGGCTGGATTTGTTTTACTTTTGCGAGTATGCTTGTGGAGGAATTGTTGTTTTTTTCTTCGCACATTCTTTTTTGTTCAACCTGTTCTCTTTTTTTTATATATTCCCACTCCTCTTTTATAAATCCTCGTTTTTTTTGCTCGGTATTTCCAAAAACATGAGGATGGCGTCGAATCATTTTTTCTGTGATTGCATAAACAACATCTTCAAAAGTAAAGCTGCCTTCTTCTTGTGCTATGGTAGCATGATAGACAACTTGTAAAAGAAGATCCCCAAGTTCTTCACAGAGATCCTTTCGATTCTTTCGTTCAATGGCATCGATGACTTCGTAAACTTCTTCGAGCATATAGGGTATGAGGGATTCAAAAGTTTGTTTTTTATGCCAGATACAACCATTATCAGAGTTTCGTAATGCAGTGATAATTGCAGTGAGATCTTTGATATCTTTTGAGGCTAACATTTTGCACTTCCTTTGTAAGCAATAGAGCTTATGTTAGATGTCCCAACGTCTATGTAACCACATCCATTGTCCAGGATATTCACGGACCCAAGATTCAACAATATCATTTAATTTTTGTGTAGAAGCAGCTATATCGATATCATTTTTTTCATCACGTGGAAGTTCTACATGTTCATATAACTCTAAACGATGACGTCCACTAGGCAAACGAATACAACGTGCTGGATAAATATCACAGTCATATTGTCGAGCAAGTTTTATAATTAAGGGGTTTGTTTTAAGAGGTCTGTTAAAAAATGTTCCCATGATACCGCGGCGAAATTTTTGATCAACGAGCATACCAACATTTTCACCTTCTTCTAATTTGGCTGCTAATGCCCATGCTGCACCGGCTTTGGAGGGAACAAGATGTCCCATAGAAGTTTGTCGTGCTTTAAGGATTCGTTTGGCAACATAGGGATTATTGGGTGGTCTAAATAATACCGTAACATTAAGATCAAAACTTTGTGCACAAATAGGCAGAAGTTCAAAATTGCCAGTATGTGCGGTGAAAAAAATATGTGGTTTTTTTTCATTTTTTAATCGCTCAAATATTTCAATGCCTTTAACCTCAATGAAACCTGGCTCGTCTGCATGAGGATCAAAATCAAAAATTTTATCAAGAAAAATATATTCAGCTAGGAAACGTCCTATATTTTCCCACATTTCTATTGCAATCGCACGGAGTTCTTGCTCTGTTTTTTCTGGATATGCACTCCTAAGGTTTGCAAGTGTGATTTGATGACGATGTACAAGGGGACCAATTTTTTTTGCTAACCAAGCAAAAAAAGAAATTCCCATTTTGGCTGGAAAACATTTTAGAATAAATAAAGAACCAAAGAGTAGATATGCCCATAACAAGTAGGATATTTTTTTAGCTATAATTTTAATACGATATATGAGATTTTTAAGAGAAAGCTTCATCATGATTTAATCGATTTTAAGGATAATTTTACCAAAAACATCTCGGCTCTCCATTCGTTTTAGAGCTGTATCAATTTCATCCAGCCCAACAATTGTATCAATGACAGGGTGTACGGCTTTTTGTGCCATTTTTTGCATGGCATTTTTCATATTTTCCATACGGCAGCCAAATGAACCGAATATCTTAAGCTGTTGCTGGAATAATTGCATGAGATTTATTGGTGCTGAAACACCAGAGGTAGAACCGCAAGTCACTAAGCGTGCTCCTTTTTTCATACATAACAGAGAACCGTTCCATGTATCGACACCAACATGCTCAAAAACAACGTCAACACCTTTTTTTTGGGTTAATTTACGCACTACACCTTCAAAACGATCTTTACGATAATTAATCACATGATCTGCCCCAAGAGAGTGCGCTTTTGCAATTTTTTCATCTGAACCTACAGTTGTGATAACTGTACAGCCCATGTGTTTTGCAAGTTGAATGGCTGCAGAACCAATACCTGAGCCACCAGCCTGTACCAAGATTGTTTCTCCTGCTTGTAGTTTTGCATTATCGAAAAGCATATGTTCTACGGTACCAAAAGTAATTGGAGCAACTGCTGCTTGCAATTCATCACATTGGGGAGGTGATGGAACTAATAAACGTGCTGGCAAATTGACAAGCTCACACGCAAATCCATCAAGGTGAAAACCATAGACTCCCTTTACATTACTGCAAAGATTATCCCGTCCTTCATGACAAGCTTGGCATACTCCGCAGGTTTGTGCACCATAAATTGAGACAATCTGTCCAAGTTGGAGATGTTCAACGCCATCTCCTATTTGTATAACCTCACCAGAGGCTTCTGCACCAATGATGAGTGGCATTTTTCTTTTCGCAAAAGCCATGCCACGCCATCCCCATACATCAATATGATTAAGAGCAACGGCTTTTATCCGCACAGTTACTTCACCTATACTAGGTGAAGATGGCGGGGAAATATTGGTGATTTCAAGCCGACGATCATCGAAGAGTTGCAGTGCACGCATTATCATCCCCCTTAAATATATTATTGGTTAGCGTTATAAAATTTTATTATTACAGGATTATCCTTTATATGCAGTGATAACAAGACTCATATTTTGACCACCAAATCCAAATGAGTTTGACAAAACCGCATTGACACAGGACTTACGGCTATGATGAGGAACAACATCTAAGGGGATAGTAGGGTCAGGGTTATCATAATTTATTGTTGGTGGAAGTATTCCCGATTGAATGGTTAAAAGCGAAAAAACCGCTTCTATTGCACCAGCAGCAGTTAATGTATGCCCAATCATTGATTTATTAGAAGAGACAGGAATATGCTCTAAAAGATCACCGAATACTGTTGATAATGCAAGATATTCCATTTTTTCATTTTCAGGTGTTGAAGTTCCGTGGGCATTAATATAGTCAATTTCATTGATGGTTATTTTTGCATCGTCTAAAGCTTTGCGAACGGATTCAATTGCTGGTGATGCATCGGGTTTTGAACGTGTACGGTGAAAGTCATCGGCGGTTTCTCCACAGCCAGCTAAAATTCCTAAAACTGTAGCATTACGGTTTAATGCGCTTTGAAGAGATTCAAGAACAAGAGCGCCTGAGCCTTCTGCCATAACAAAACCATCTCGATCACGGCTAAAGGGTTTTGCTGCTTTTTCTGGAGGCTCATTCTGAGTTGAAAGAGCAGATAGTAGCGAAAAACGAATAAGAGATTCTGCTGAAACTGATCCATCTGTCGCAATTATGAGAGCTCTATTTGTCTCTCTCCGTCTAATAGACTCAACACCTAATTGAATTGCTGTTGCACCAGATGCACAGGCAGTGGAAAGTGTAACAGGAAGTCCTTTTGTGCCAAATGTTTTTTGAAGTTTTTCTGCAATTGCACCAAATTGTGTGGATTCAAAAAGCGTCTCATGGAGTTTATCCTTACAGACTTTAAGAAGATGTGCATAAGAAGGCTCATTATTGAATTCTTCCTCTTGATCAAGACTAAAACGTGCTTTCCATTCAAGTTCAACAGGAGGAGCAGCTAGAAAGAGTGGTCCATTAAAGTTTTTTTTATCAATAGCAGCTTGTTCTAAAGCTTCTTCAGCAGAAAGATGTGCAAGCTTCTCAGAGAGAGCTGAAGCACCAAGTGTACTTTCTTTAAGAAAATCAATTGTTCCAGCAATATATGTATTTAATCCCTCAACGGGAAAACGTGTTATTTTGTGGATACCACTTACACCACTTGTTAATTTTTGCCAATTTTCATGTTTCCCTTGTCCCAGTGATGTGACAATGCCTGCACCAGTTATTGCTACAAGTGGACGCCCAAAATGATCATGATATTTCACTATAGAAATTCCCCTTCAAACAGCAGTAAGACGCACAATACCTTCAGCTCTTTTTATACCAATCGTTGTAACAAATATTTCACGTACTTCTTTAGAAAAAGGTTTTTCATGAGGACTTAACACTGGAAAACCGCGTTTTTTTTCAATTGAAAGTGCTGCAAGAGCTAGAGCTAGAGGAAATTGTGCTTCCCGCATATAACCAAATAATGTTGTAATGCCACGGTAAGATAGATCAGCATTATCAAGAGCATTTTGTTCTGCTTTTGTTGCTTCGTGAGCTCCTGAGGCTGCTGAAATGGCTAAGGCAGATTTAGCGCCCGCAGTTTTTAACATTGTTGCAATTGAATCTCTAAGTGGAATTTTGGTTCTATCTGTTTGGTCTGTAATAATTTGGCTAATTTCAGCATAAGCACGTGCGTTGCGTTTTTTGGCATGTTCTCCACTTTCAATAACTAGGAAGATCCCAGCAGAACCTGCTATGACACCGCCGCCTGGATAGATTCCACGATCCCACACTGGGCTCCATCCATTATGGGTTAAAAGACCACCAAGCTCATGCGCCAACAACATATCATAACTTTGTGCATTATAGGAACTTCCTACAAGAGCATGGGTACTTTGACCTGATTTAATACGAGCTACAGCAATTTGAAGTGCAGAAAGACCACTGCCTTCTTCTCCCATAAATGTACGAGATGATCCAGTGACTTTATGAACAATTGAAATGTTTCCTGCCAAAAGGTTTGAAAGTTGTGCCAAAAATAATGTTGGACGAAGTTCAGTTGAAAGAGCAACATTTAACATAGAAGCATGATCGGCAACTGCGCGCGCTTTAGAAAGAATCTGTGTATCAACAGTAATATCACGTTCTCCCCCACTTGCCGCTACGATCATATCCATTGTTGAAGTGAGTTGTTCATTATTTTTCATGCCGGCATCATCAAGAGCAAGACCAGCCGCATAGGTACCAAGACGCTGCCATGTTCCCATTTGCCGTTGATCACTTTTTTTAGGAATTTGTAAACTCCAATCAATTTCGGGCAATTTATGAACCGTGTAAGGTGAAAAAGTTGTATAATCTAGGTTTGGTGTACGGATTGGATCATTTAAGAGATTCCAATGTTGATCAGTTCCTTCCCCCAGAGAGCTTATGAGACCTATACCAGTGATGAATACAGATTGATCATGCATGGCGAAAAAACTACTCGGCCTGTTTTAAGGCAACGAGATCATCAATTTTTGCACAAAGGTTTTTAAGAACAAAGTATTCTTCTGTTGCAACGGTACCTTCGTTGACTTCTTGTGTCCATTGTTCTAGAGGGACTTTTATTCCAAAAGCTTTATCAATAGCGAAAACAATATCAAGAAAATCAAGACTGTCGATTCCTAAATCGTCAATTGTATGACTCTCAGGTGTAATTGTATTGCGATCAATTTCACTGATTTCTGCAATGATATCAGCAACTTTATCAAACGTGGAAGGCAATGTACGGATTCCTTATTATAGAGTTAGTAAATTCAAAATACATTTAATATTGTTCTTCTAGCCTTTTTTCTCTTTAAAAAAAAGACTTAATCCAGAATATAGCTGTCTTTATCTATAGAGAAAAGAGGTTTACAGTACATGAAATACTATATCTCAATATTTAAAAAACTTTGAAATTTTATTACGCATTTATTTTACGAGACTATTTTTTCTATTGGCAGCAAGGACAGCAAGGGCTGTTATATTAACAACTCCCCGGGAAGTTACTGAAGGTGTTAAGATATGGGCGGGACGTGCTGCCCCGATTAGAATAGGACCAACATGGAGTGCATTTGTGAGGCTTTTAACAGTGTTGAGCGTGATATTGGCTGAATCAAGTGTTGGAAAGACAAGCAAATTAGCTTCACTTTTAAGACGAGAATTAGGAAAAACACGATCACGAAAAACTTTGGAAAGGGCAGCATCAGCATGCATTTCACCATCTGCTTCTAAATCAGGGTGTAATTTGGCAAGAATTTCTGTTGCACGTCGCATTTTACGCGCACTTTCTGTGTTTTTAGAACCAAAGTTTGAGTGTGATAATAAGGCTGCTTTTGGTGTTATTCCAAATGCTTCAACTTCTTGAGCTGCCAACACAGTCATTTCAGCGATTTCTTCTGCAGAAGGATTTTCATTGACGTAAGTATCTGTAAGGAAAAGAGTACGTTGTTGAGAGATAAGCAAACTCATAGCAGAAAAACGGTGAACATGAGGATCAAGACCGATAATTTGTTCAATCAATTCAAGTTGACGTTCAAAGCGTCCTTCTAAGCCGCAAATCATTGCATCTGCTTCTTCACGCATAACGGCAAGGGCAGCAATAGCCGTTGTTGATGTTCTCACTACTGTTTTTGCCATTTCAGGCGTAACACCACGCCTTCCTGTATAATGAAAAAATAAATTAACATAATCACGAAAACGTGGATCATCTTCAGGGTTTGTTAATTCAAAATCTATACCGGGACGAATTCTTAAACCAAAGCGTTTTAATCTTGCTTCTACGACATGTGGACGGCCGATAAGGAGGGGCGTTGCTGTTTGTTCTTCAATGACAACTTGTGCCGCACGAAGGACGCGTTCATCTTCACCATTGGCATAGATGACGCGTTTACGTTTTGCTGTTTTTGCTGCAGCAAAAACAGGTTTCATTGTTAAACCAGAAAGAAAGACAAATCGATTGAGGATATCATAGTAGGCCTCCATATCTTCAATGGGACGAATGGCGACACCAGTTGTCATTGCTGCTTTAGCAACAGCGGGGGCAATACGCAGTATTAAACGCGGATCAAAAGGAGAGGGGATTAGATAGTCTGGTCCAAAATTGGGTGGTTCTTTTGAGTATGCACGTGCTACAACATCTGAAGTTTCTTCACGTGCAAGGGCAGCAATCGCATGAACAGCGGCCATTTTCATTTCTTCATTAATTGCACTAGCACCTACGTCTAATGCACCACGGAAGATATAGGGAAAACAAAGGACATTATTAACTTGATTGGGATAATCAGAGCGTCCTGTGCAGATCATTGCATCTGGTCGTATAGAGCGTGCTTCTTCAGGCATAATTTCTGGTACTGGATTAGCCAGTGCTAAAATGAGTGGATTTTGAGCCATTCTTTTAAGATATTCAGGCTTTAAAACACCACCTGCAGATAGGCCTAGAAAAATATCCGCATCATCAATAATATCAGATAAAGTTCGTGCGTCCGTTTTTTGTGCGTAATTGATTTTCCAACGATCCATAAGGGTCTTGCGACCTTCATAAACAACTCCCTCTAAGTCACTAAGCCAAATATTTTCAACTTTTGCCCCAAGACGAACCAAAAGATTAAGGCAAGCGAGGGCAGCAGCACCTGCACCTGAGGTAACTATTTTTGCATTTTCAATTTTTTTTCCTGAAAGATTTAAGGCATTTAATACAGCCGCAGAAACAATAATGGCAGTTCCATGTTGGTCATCATGAAAAACTGGAATTTTCATTTTAGCACGAAGCTTTTCTTCGATGTCAAAACATTCAGGAGCCTTAATGTCTTCAAGATTAATACCACCAAATGTAGGTTCTAAAGTCGATACCGTTTGTACCATTTGTTCTATATCGGATGCATCAATTTCAATATCAAAGACATCAATATTCGCAAATTTTTTGAATAAAACGGCTTTACCTTCCATAACTGGCTTTGAAGCAAGAGGGCCAATATTTCCTAAACCAAGAACAGCAGTTCCATTGGATATAACAGCGACTAAATTAGAACGGGAGGTATATTGAGCAGCAAGATTAGGATCTTCATGAATTGCAAGACATGGTGCAGCAACACCTGGAGAATAAGCAAGAGCTAAATCACGTTGGTTATCAAGAGGTTTTGTTGCTTGTATTTCCAATTTTCCAGGTTTAGGGTACTGGTGATAAAAAAGTGCGGCACTGTCAAGTTCAGCTTTTGGTGAACTGAAATCACTATTTCGTTCTCTAGACATTTTTATGATATCCAAGTTAGCGTATGTGTATATGAGATGTTCCATCTACGATAAGGTTTTGTCCACTAATAGATCCTCATTTCTCTGAATATCAAAATGCATGAGTATGAGAAAACTCTTCTGGATCGTAAAACCAGTTTGATGATTCTTTTTGTTTGTGTGCATGAATAATTTCATTGATAGAAGCACGATTAGTTTTTTCTTTCCTTAATAAAACGCGTAAAAATTGATTAGTCTACAAACGAATAAAATATTACTAATAATTACATTACCAAGCCATTATTTTTTTTGCAATGCTTACAACTTAAGGAAAGAAAAGAAGAGTGTTTTCTATTAACTTCATCTTCTTTATTTAAATTTCTATAGGGAGGTAGAAGAAATTTTAAATAACAATTTGCAATTTATAAATTATTTTTGCAGCTATTTAAAAGGAAATTGGAACTTTAAAAATGGGAGTTGTTTTGTTTATTATTCAATTGAACTCTTAATAATGCAAACTTTATAATTTATAATGAATCATCTCGTATGTTGAATGAGAAATTTGAATACAATAAGATTCTTTTAGCTCAAACTCATCTAATATAATAAAAAATATTTACTTACATAATTCAAACGAGAGTAATATGTGGATAAAAAACATTAAAAAAAATAAATAGAAGTGTTTCTATGAGCTATTTTAATACAAAAGCATGAATTTTTTTCACAATTAATAAAAATAATTATTACCGATTTTGTACCTTTATGAAACTATGAAAAATAAAGGAGTTAAGAAAAAGATAAGGAAATAGAAAACATGCTTTATCATTCTTAGAATGATACGTTGTTTGATAAGCCATTACGCTTCTTTAGGGTTATTGCTTAGGATATCAAAGAAAACTCGCATGCCAATTATCCCAACCTTTGAAGTACAAAGCTACAGTTGAAAAAAAAGCATTCTATGATGAGCCATTAAAACAACTGGAGAGAGAAAGTGGAAAAAATATCTTTTTCCACTTTCTTATTTGTTATTGGATTCGACCACTTGCATGAGCAAGCATAGTATAAACTTTTCCGGTATCTGATATCAAGTACTTGCGAACTGAGTTGGAAGAGCCAGAACTGCGCGATATATCACGTAAGAGCTTTTCGAAATCTGTAACATATTGATTCACTGAACGTTTAAACCCAAAATCGCTCATATATTTTTTCTTAATCATTTCAAATATTTTTTGTCCATTTAAGGTATAAAGGCGTTCTGTTACGATGTTTTTTTGTCCACGTTGATAATGATCCCATAGCTCAACAATGGCATTGTGATTAATAGCTTGCACTATACCAGAAGCTAATGAATTAAGAGAGCAGTTTGCAGGAGATGGTTTTGTTTGCACTGATGTTAAAACATCATCACTAGGGGGAGAATCATAAAATGTTTCTTCACGTGAAGCTCTTTCTAAGAGATTTGATACCCATTTATTTGGTCTTTTTTTGCTTTGATCTTGTTGCAAAATAGGCTTAGGTGGCACAATCTTTTTAACAGACTCAGTGGAACTGTCACTTTTTTGATTAAACATTGATGATGTAGGAAATGCTGATATTAGCTGTTTTTGTGCGCTCTTTTGATCATTTTGTATAACACTGACTAAATCTTGTAACGCTGTAATCTGTTCATTCAAAGCTGTGCGAATTGTTTGCGTTGTTTCTTTTGTTTTTTCTGGAAGTTTTTTTACATTTTCATTGATATCATTATTAATCTTTGAAAGCTCTAAACGAACTTCATCAGCGGAGCGACGTATATCTTCTGCTGCTTCTGAAAAACGCGTTGATGCTTCACTAACAAGCTTATTAAGTGATTGTTGGAATGAATTTGTGGAGTTACGCGCATTCTTATCAGAGCGTTCAAGTGCTAAGTTGAAGATTTTTTCATAATGCCCAATCATTTGATTAATTTCATGAGACTTTGAAACAAGAGCATCGCTTAATACAGAAAGCGTATTATGTTTTTCTTCAAGTGTTGCACTAAGTGAATTTTCAGACTGTTCAAGAACATGAATAGTTTGGGAAAGTGTCTTTGCATGTTCACCAAAACTGCTCGTTATATGATTAATTTGTTCAAAGGTACTCTTTGAAAGTCCTTGCAGAATTTCAACATTAGTATTGAGCGCTTGATTTGAAGCTGACAAACGCTCTGCTACTTGGTCCGTGTTGCGGAAAAAATTATTCGTACTCTCATTAAACTGCCCATCAATATTTTGAACAGCCGATAATAAAACATTACTATTTTCCTGAAAATTGTAAATTGATTGATTCAACTGTGTTAAGATGGATGAGACATTATTAACAAGCTCTTCCTTCATAATCGTTATTGTTTGAAGTGTTTCAGAGTTAGCTTTGGTTAAGCTATTCACTAAAGATTCGTTATGTGCATAAATTCTTTGTTCAGCATCTTGTGTGGAAAGAGAGAGTTGTTCACCGATATGCTGTGTTAAAGAATCAATTGATTCTGTCGTATTTTGCGCTGCTTGATTTAAGTGATTTGTAAGCTCTGTTATTTTTCCAACATGTTGTGAAATTTGTGTTGTTGTTTGATTTCCAGCATCTTCCAGACGGCTCGTTACATCAGAGAGCTGATATCCTAAATTATTTTTAAGATTTTGCATAGAGTGATGAAGAACATCACAGCGTTCATTAAGAACTTGTTCTATTGCTGTTGTTGATGTGTGAATAGTTTCATTCAATAATGCTTGTGCATTATGGCTGGCTGTTGCGAAAGCTTCGACAGTATGCGCTGTTTGTTCAGACAGAACTGACAGAACTTTTTCACTGGTATCATAAACAGTTTTTTTGACATTTGATACAATGCGATTGCCTGATTCTGAGAGAATATTTTCTGCTTGTGCAGTAACATTTGTAACAGATGAAAGAATTTGTTCACTCGTAGAAGAAAGAATATCAGAAGCTTTTATAATCTTATTATGCAGGTTATCTGTCACTGTATTAACAGAGTCTTCTAAGGTTACACGCATATTGTCAACACTGCTTTCCAGCGCTTGTTGAATTATCTGACTTTGCTCATTACTAATCATGAGAGACGTTTTTAATGTGTCAGAACGTTCCTCAATAACAGATGTTTGCATATCAATGGCTTCACAGATTTGGCTAAATTTTTCAGATAATGTTTCCTCTAGCGTTGTTGTCCGTTCAAAAATTTTGTGTGCACGATCTTCTAGATCTGTATCGAATGATTCCATACGTGTTTCAAGGGTTTCAAAGAAAACACCACTCGATTGAGAGAGAGTATTCTTTAAAATTTCGGCATGGCTTTCAAGGTTTTTGATATGATCTTGAACCGTTTCAGTAATGTTTTTATTATTGGCGACAATTGCACTCTCAACTAAATCTATTTGTTGTTTCAATGCAACATCGACACGTATATCACTTTTTGCAATGAGATTATGGATTGTTTCCATGCGTTGTTCAAGTGTGCGTGCTTGATCGGCAAGAACTTCATTGAGAGAAAAACTATTAATCGCTAAAGAATCGCGCAGAGCATCGGCACGGATATCAATATTTCTCGCTTGTGCTTCTAAAGCATCTTGGGTTGTATTACAACTTTGTACAATGACATCTTGTAACTTTTCAGTGCATTGAATGATGTTTGTAATATGATTTTCAGCTTGTTTATCAACGACTTGAACATTATCAGCCAAAACTTTTTCAATATGAGAAGTATTTTGGGACAAAACATCAATTTGATTTCTTAATGTATCCGCAATTTTATTTTTCTCGTTATCGAGCATGTCTGCCATAAGAGCTCGTTGATCAGAAAGTTGTACTTTAAAATCTTGTGAACGTTCTTGTATGATATCAACAATGGCATTGTCGACATATTGAATTTCTTCTCTCAGACTTTCCTTACTTTTATCAATTGCAGAAAGAATAGCTTCACGTCCATTTGTAAATGCATGGGTAATGTCTGCTGTTTTTTCTTGGAGGTTCTCATTTATTTTCAAGACATGAGCTTCCAAGAAGTTACCAAGTTTTTCAGCATTATCCTCTAAAGCCTGACTGCGTTCTATAAAGGAATCAATGATGGAATCACTATGTTCTTTAAGAGAAAGATCAACAGTTGCTAAACGTTGTTCAAAGGCTCCAATTGCTTGCGAGGTTACGTTATCAAATTTAGAAGAGAGTTTATGTGCTTGGTCGTCGAGCTTTAAGATCTTCTCATCAAAATTCTGTAGAGATTGATTATTACGATCAATAAGAGCTTTATCCAAGGCTTTAAACTTTTCATCAACAGCGTGCAAAGTTTGATCTGTTACTGCTTGTATATGTGTTGCAATTTTAGCAACATGTACTTCTGCTTTTTCAGCTGTTTCATTAAAAGTTTTTTCTATTTGTTTTTCATTATAATCAAATCGTTTTGCAAAACCATCAAAGTTTTTTCCTAATTCATGAAAAAATTCCGTGTTTTTCTGCTGAATTTGTGTTGTTGTTTTGTTAAATTTTTCAACAAGTTGATTTGTTACGCCATCACCGGCATAGGAAAGTTTTTCAACAAGGTCTTCACCTTGTTTTTGTAAAGTTTGAGAAAGGGTTTGTGCAAGCTTTTCAACATTGGTCACAATGTTAGAGGTAACCAAACCAAATTCATCACTCAGTTGTTCTTGGGTTCCTTTAATTGTTGATTGTACGCGATCTGCGTGATTCAAAATGGCTATGCGTTCATTACTCAATTCTTTGATTAATGTGTGAATGCGTGATTCATTCTCAGCATAGGCTTGTTCTAGATTGTGAACTTCACCTTGTATGATTGCTTCAAGTTCAACAGCACGTCCGAGGGTACGTTCAATACCTTCGTTCATTGCCGCTACTTCTTCACGAATGGTTTGCCCTATAGCAATAGCTTGTTTTTCAGATAGATGTTGTGGTTCACTAAGGCGCTGTGCAGCATTGGTCATAAGAAGCGCAATATTATGCAAGTCGTTTGAACGTTTTGTTAATTGAGCAACGCCCCAAGATATAAGGATAGGAATTGCTGTTCCGGCTGCTACAGCAAGTCCTGTTGGGGATGTAACAAAAGTGCTGATATTGGATAAGGAGCTGAGTCCGGTAGGTGCGAGTTTATGCGCAATAAAAGCTCCTCCCGTTGCCCATAAAGCACTAAGCGCTGTTGTATACCAGTAGACTCGAGAGGAAGAACGCTGCTTGAATGGTCCAAAATTTACAGGGGTTGTTATATCATCATTTGCAGGAAGAAGTTTTGTAGGCAATAATGTATTATGAACAGTTCCACCTGAAATATCAGGTGAAGGTTTTGGAGCAAAAAGCTGTTCAACAACGGATTTATCAACAACAGCTTCATCATGAATATTAGAAACAAAAGTTGACGTACCGTTTTCAGCAAAAAATTCTTCTTCTGCCATTGCAATTTTTTGAATCAGATCATCGACATTAACAACATTTTCAGAATTATTGGATGATATCGTTTCAAATCCTGTGTCATCGAAATCAAAGTTCATAGCTTTTGTGAGGGCTTCTTCAACTTCAACTTCAAATGTTTGCAATTTTGTTCTGCGTGCCATACTCGCCTCGTACTCTTACAGCCGGAAAAGGGATACATTCTCTTCCACATAATTTCTACATACTAGCTGTTAATTATTTAGAAAGGAATATGCTTAGGGAAAAATTTTAAAAACTTATCAAGATAAAGTTAACGCGGTTTCTTGTACCCTGTTTAAAAATGTTATAAAATATAGTAAAAACAATTTATTATTTAAATCTAACTAAAACAAAAATACTGTTTACAACTTGTGTTTATAGGAAAGCTTTATAAGCCGGCAGTCTTTGAAATAAGGACAATTTAATAGCGGTTATATATACAGTAAGGTGCGAATGTCTCTCTTTAATATCGACAATCGTTAATAAATGTTGTTGTCCGCTTACTTTTATTGATTCTAAACGAAGCAGATTTATCATCACATATAGTCTGTAATAGCTTAGGATGTATAAAAGTATGCCTTTGAATTGTAAGCTCATAAAAAAGTAAACGTGGAAAAATTTTTAATTTAATATAGCTTTTCGTAAGTTGTACTTTATTATTGTCTTAAAGAGCTGTTTTTTCTCTAATTTCAGTTGTTTGTTGCTGAATTTTTAAGCTTCTACGTTGACAATTGGATATTTTTCAGTCGATATGCATGCACGAATATTTTATGCAATCTAGATAAAGGTGTAAGAATAATGGCAGAGCGATCACAACACCTGCAAGATGTGTTTTTAAATACGGTGCGTAAGCAAAAAATTTCCCTTACAATTTTTCTTGTCAATGGCGTTAAACTCACGGGTATTGTAACTTCATTTGATAATTTTTGTGTTCTTTTGCGCCGAGATGGACACGCGCAATTGGTTTATAAGCATGCTATTTCTACGATTATGCCTGGACAGCCTGTACAGATGTTTGAGGGTGAAAGTCCTGAGTAAACATATCATTTTAAGATAGACCTCTTATCCCATTTAAAAGTACTTAGATTGCTATGATAAATGAAAATGAGAGATTAGGAGGGGTATTTTCGCAGAATACAGAACAGGTGCGCGCACTTGTTCTGATACCGATTTTTCAAGAAAATAGAAGTGAAAGCTCTTTGAGAGAGTGTTCTATATCTTCTCGTGTTAAAGAATCATTGGGGTTAGCGCGTGCTATAAGGTTAGAAGTTGTTAATTATGAAACGATTAATATTGCAACGCCTCGCTCTGCGACTCTCTTTGGAAAAGGTAAAGTAGATGCGTTAACCTGTTATATAGATGAATATTCTATTGAGCTTGCGATTGTAGATCACTTTTTAACGCCAGTACAGCAGCGTAATTTAGAAAAATTATGGAATTGCAAAGTTATCGATAGAACGGCTTTGATTCTTGAAATTTTTGGGGATCGTGCACGAACAAAAGAAGGAGTTTTGCAAGTAGAGTTAGCGCGTTTGTCCTATCAAAAAGGGAGGCTTGTGCGGAGTTGGACGCACTTGGAAAGGCAACGGGGGGGGCGTGGCTTCCTAGGTGGACCTGGTGAGACGCAAATTGAAGCAGATAGGCGTCTTTTACAAGAGAAAATTATTCGTATTCGCCGCGAATTGCAAACGGTTATTAAAACACGTGCACTTCATAGAGCAAAAAGGAAAAAAACATCTTATCCTGTTGTGGCACTGGTAGGATATACGAATACAGGAAAGTCAACTCTCTTTAACCGTTTAAGCGGTGCAGATGTTTTAGCAAAGAATATGTTATTTGCAACGCTTGACCCGACTTTGCGCAAAGTTGTGCTTCCCCATGGAAAAACTGTTCTTTTGTCTGATACTGTAGGGTTTATTTCTAACTTGCCAACGAATTTGATTGCAGCTTTTAGAGCAACCCTTGAAGAAGTGGTTGAAGCGGATCTCATTCTTCATATAAGAGATATGTCAGATCTTGATCATCGAGCACATGCCCAAGATGTTTTAGAAGTGCTTTCAAGTCTTGATATCGATATTGATGATATGGAGCATATCATAGAAGTTTGGAATAAGATTGATATGTTAGATGAGCAAGCATTGAATGTTTTACAAACAAGCGCAAAGACGCGATTAAATCCTGCTCTCATGGTATCAGCACTTAAGGGGGATGGACTTGATCAATTATTAAGAGCCATTGAAAAGCGAATTTTTGGAGAGGTGCAAAGCATTGAATATCTTTTACAGCCTCATGAAATGTCGCTTATCGATTGGTTTTATGAAAACTCTGCGGAAATAGTGCAAGAAGGACATGATGATGGGTCTATTACCATTAGAGCCGTTATTACTTCTGAAGCAAAAAAACAACTAGAGAGCCTCAAAAAAAATATGAATTAAGTTCTTTAAAGCTATTTTTGAACATTTGTTCTTAAATTTTATATTTTTATTAGCTCAAAATAATATGACAGCAAGTTAAGAGGATAGTTACTACTTTCTCTTAATAAAACAATATGAAGAAGTATTTTGCTGGTTAAAATAAAGATGAGTCTTACATGTAATAAAAGACTATTCGTACGTACCGTATGGCGAAGCATTTTGATTGTTTTGCTATTACAAATGCTATGTGTATCTTTGATTTGGTTGTATTATTTTGTCCAGCCTCGTGGTTACCAAGCAACTTTAGTATTTTCATTATCTGATTCTGTAGGAAGACCATTACCAATTAAAAAGCAAGACGATGTTATCACTTTTTTGTTTTCACAGCCTATGTTCTTCAATGATTCGAATTTTTCTTTAAGTGCTTCTTATAAGAAAAAAAATCATGAAAATATCCGTTTATCGCGTCATGGTGATTTTATCGATCTTACTTTTGAAGCCGAGACACTTGAAGCAGCTCAACGTGGGTTGGAAACTTGGTTTTCCGCATTTTCACAAGCAATCATAAAACAGAAACAATTCTTGTTAAATGATAAATTAGAAGACAAACAATATGATAATATTGCAATCCTTAATATCGTGCAGGAATTTCGTAAATCTATTGATTCTTTTATTCAGCGTGGTGTAAAACAAACAGAGCTTCATGATCTTTCGATGCAATTAACGCAAGCAACTTTAAAGCGTATTCATTTAACAAGTTTGAATTCAACGATTAACATGATGCGTGAAAATGGGCAGTCTTTACTGTCTTTATCGTTTATTGCAGGCAATTCAGCAATTGCTGCTCTGGAATCTAAACGTGATCTCTTGGAAACACAAAGAGCACATATGGCTGTGCAATTAGGGTGGACACATCCTCAAATTAAAGCGATGACTGCAGAATTAGAGACAGTTTCTCATCAATTAAAAAATAAAATTTTACAAATCGTTTATCAAGTTCATTCAGATGAGGTTATTGCAACGGAATTAGAAAAACAGCTCAAAAAAAGAATGAACTTTTTTGTAAAAGATCAATCCCAATCTTTGAATGAAATATTTAACGAGTTTGAAAATAAAATAAAAGTAGCAGTCGATGCCCAAAATGAAGCGATGAGCAAGTCTGCTCAACGAAGAGAAAAAATTATTGATTCATATCGGAGATTGAGTGATGATCCTCTTCTCTTACAAAATACAAATATCTACGTGGTCACGCCAACAACGTTAGCACCAATTTCTTTTATGGCTCTTTATGGAAAAAATATTCTTGTGAGTGCATTGGCCAGTTTCCTTACTCTTTTGCTAGGAATATTGTTATTCTATCCGTGCTTTAAAAGGAAAAAAGACCAAATCTCAGAAGAGGATTTGAGATCAAAAGAAAATGATCTTAAGAAGAATGAGAGTATTTTAGTCTCTCAAGAAATGAAAAATTTTGAAGCTTTTATTACGATAGAGGGATTATCTGATGTTTTGAAATGGCGTGCTTCAACCATTATTTCAATCATTGGACCAGAAGCTGCACGGACAGCGGCAAAGCTTTCACTTCATCTCACAAAAGAGAACAAAACAATTTTGTTGGTCGATATTTCTGGTCAACAAATAGAGAAAGTCATAGGCCCACATCGCGGACTGAGTGATATTTTAACGGGCAATGCCAAGTTGCATGATGTTATTTACCGTGATTATGATACGGGGGTTGATATTCTTCCTCAGGGGTTAACAAGTGCTATTTCAGCACAAGATTTTTCAAATGATATTTTTCATATATTACAAGAATTTAAAAAAGAATATGATTTTATCATCCTAGAGATGGCAAGCGAACCCAAATATGGGTTTGAGCAATTTGCAGAGCTAACAGACTATTATATTTGTAATACTGTTCTTAATAAACAAGAATGGATGATGCGTATGGTAGACAGCTTTCCAAAGACTGTTTATCGCGTTGTAGCATCATAAGCTTCGTAAAAAAGAAATATGTATCGCATGTTATAGTGGTACGCTTGTTTTTTGCTAAAGTTGTAGTACATACTAAAATAGACAAAGAGTTAATGTTTAAATTTTAAAATGCATTTTAGTTGGAGAGAAGCGTGGGGCAATCAGAGATGGCAGTAAAGAGATTAAACAATAGCATTTTAACGCCTGTGCAAAAGGAAAATAGAAAACATATACAGGTGTGGCTTTACTCTATTTTATTGCTTTGTTTGGCAATTGTCTTAGTAGGTGGCGCTACTCGTTTGACGGGATCAGGATTATCTATAACGGAATGGAAGCCAATACACGGCGTTATTCCACCGATTGGTGAGGATCAATGGCAAGAGGAATTTTTAAAATATCAACAAATAGCACAATATAAGCTGCTTAATCCTGATATGACCTTAAGTGCTTTTAAGGTCATTTTTTGGTGGGAATGGGCGCATCGTGTTCTTGGGCGTCTTGTTGGTCTTGTCGCTTTATTGGGGCTCATTTGGTTTTGGGCGACTAAGCGTTTTGAAAAAAATATCTTACTCCCGCTTATTGTTGTACCTATTCTTATCGCCTTTCAAGGCTTTATTGGTTGGTGGATGGTTGCTTCAGGGATTGGGCAAAGTAATTTAACAAGTGTGAGCCAATATCGTTTGGCATTTCATCTTATAACAGCATGTTTTGTTATTGTTTTTGTTACTTATTTATCTCGAGGGCTTGCAGAATATTCAGAAAAACCAGCAAATAAAAAGGTGCAATATTTTGCGGCATGGCTTGTTATTCTCGTCTTGATAGAGATTTATTTCGGAGCTTTGGTTGCAGGGCTTCATGCTGGAAAAGTCTATAATACATGGCCCCTTATGGATGGGCAGATTATTCCTGATGGATTGTTGCAGCATCGTCCTGTTTGGCTCAATTTATTCGAAAATTCCTTAATGGTTCAATTTATTCATCGGTTTTTTGCTTATTTTTTATTGATTGCCTCGGTTATTCATGCTTTCTATGTACAAAAAAATGCTCCACATTCAACTCATTCTCGTCGTGCATTTCTTATCTGTGTTATGATTATTATCCAAGCAGTCTTGGGTATCTTAACACTGTTACATGAGGTTCCGATAAGTTTGGGGCTCATTCATCAAAGTATGGCATTAGTCGTGTTGTGTTTTGTTGTTGCACATTGGCGAGCAACAAAAGGGGCTTATCGCGTTGTTGAATAAAAGTTTGTGGGTAGGGAGGTTTAGTCGCTTGAAAGCATTAAATCGAGGTTTTGGATAGCTGCAGCTGATGCGCCTTTTCCTAAATTATCGAATATGGCGCTGAGATTAAAAATACCTTCACGATCATTTCCAAATACGAACAGTTTCATACCATCTTTATTGGCTAAACACTCTGGATTAAGTCTTTGAAGTGAAGCAGTTTCTTCTTGTGATGCAACTAAAATGGTATTTTGTCCATCGTAATGGTTTGCGAGAATTTCGCGCAAATCAGAACAGTTTGCTGATTTTGTGAATAAATGGCGATGCAGAGGAAGATTCACAATCATTCCTTGGGGAAAACGACCCACACTTGGTATAAAAACTGGGGGTTGATTGATTTGTCCATAGATTTTAATTTCTGGCACATGTTTGTGTTCAAGATTAAGACCATAGATAAAATAATTGTCCTGAATATTTTGTTGAGATTGATTTTCCATTTGTAAAATCAACTGTTTTCCACCACCGGTATAGCCGGAGATTGCATTAATCGAGATGGGATAATCGGCGTCTAGCAGTCCTGCTTCACGGAGTGGGCGAATCAAACTAATGGCACCGGTAGGATAGCATCCGGGATTGGTTATATAATGTGCTGCTTGGATGCGCTTTCTTTGTCCTGCTGTCATTTCAGGAAAACCGTAAACCCAGTCTGGTGCAACACGGTGGGCTGTCGAGCTATCAATAATCCTAATGTTTTTATTTTTTTGAAGCCAATGAACCGTTTCGCGTGCAGCATCATCTGGAAGACACAAAATAGCAATATCGGCTTGATTAAGATAGTCTTGTCGCAGATGAACATTATGGCGATCTTTATGAGCAAGAGAGAGTAGTTTTAAATCTGTACGCCTTTCTAAGCGTTTTTGTATTTGTAGTCCGGTTGTGCCATGTTCACCATCAATAAAAACTTTGGTTAGCATTTTTATTTGCCTTCGTATTAACTTTGCCTATTATATTCAGCTTTTCACATTATAAATTATTTTTAATCATTAAATTATTGAATTTCTTTAGATTATAGATATTTTTTGTAAAAGGTGTAAACAAATAAGAGTGTAAAAAAAGAAATGTAATCTCATTTTTTACTATTCTCGAGAGGAAAGTTTTTCGCTGTTTTTATAACAAAGAATAAGATAAATATTTGCCTCATTATTTTTGAGTGTAAGTAGTTTAAAATGTTTGGTTTGCATGGTTTGCTGTGTTATCGTTCCTTGACTTTATTTTTTTATGTTAGGAATGTGTTTTATGACTCAGCAAGAAAATGACGCACAAAAGCGCTTTTTTAATGATAATTTACAAACTGTTGATGGTGCAATTTTTGACGCAATTAGAGGGGAGTTTGAGCGTCAACAACATGAAATTGAGCTTATTGCTTCAGAGAATATTGTTTCAAGAGCGGTCCTTGAAGCGCAGGGGTCTGTTTTAACCAATAAGTATGCAGAAGGTTATCCAAGAAAGCGCTACTATGGTGGGTGTCAATTTGTTGATGTCGTTGAAGATTTAGCTATTGAAAGGGCAAAACTGCTTTTCGGTGCTGCGTTTGCGAATGTACAGCCTAATTCTGGTAGCCAAATGAATCAAGCTGTCTTTTTAGCTTTACTTCAGCCTGGTGACACATTTATGGGGTTGGATTTAAATGCTGGAGGTCACCTTACGCATGGTTCACCTGTTAATATGTCAGGAAAATGGTTTGATGTTGTTTCCTATGGTGTGCGTCAAGAAGATCAGATTATTGATATGGATGAGGTTGAGCAGCTTGCAAAAGAACGTAAGCCAAAACTTATTATAGCAGGGGGCTCATCTTATCCACGGCTATGGGATTGGGAAAGATTCCGTGAAATTGCAGATGAAATCGGTGCTCATTTACTCGTTGATATGTCTCATATTGCTGGTCTTGTTGCTGGTGGCGTGCATCCTTCACCTGTTCCACATGCGCATATTGTAACAACAACAACACATAAATCGCTTCGAGGTCCTCGGGGTGGTTTAATATTGACAAATGATGAGGCTTTATCCAGAAAAATTAATTCTGCAATTTTTCCTGGTCTTCAAGGTGGTCCTTTAATGCATGTGATTGCCGCAAAGGCTGTTGCGTTTGAGGAGGCTTTGCGTCCCTCTTTCAAGAGTTACAGTGCCAATGTTGTCGCTAATGCGAAAACTTTAGCAAAAACATTACAGGGTAATGGTTTTAATATTGTTTCTGGTGGTACAGATAATCATTTGTTGTTGGTTGATTTACGTTCTAAAAATCTAACAGGTAAACGTGCTGAATTGGCTTTGGGACGCGCTCATATTACCTGCAATAAAAATGGCATTCCTTTTGATTCTGAAACGCCATCTATAACATCGGGAATTCGTTTGGGATCACCTGCTGCCACGACGCGTGGTTTTTTAGAAAAAGAGTTTATTCAAGTTGGTCATCTGATTTCAGAAGTTCTTGATGGTCTTCGGAGTGCAAAAAGTGATGAAGATAATCATGCCGTTGAAATGGCTGTTGAGAAAAAGGTAAAAGATATAACGAATCAATTTCCTCTTTACTCTTATCTTAGCACTCGTTAAGGATACAAAGGATGCGCTGTCCTTACTGCCAATATGAGGATACACAGGTCAAAGACTCTCGTCCAGCAGAAGAGGGGGCAGTGATTCGCCGCCGCCGTGTGTGTTCCGTTTGTGGTGGTCGTTTTACAACTTTTGAACGTGTTCAGTTGCGTGAGCTCTTGGTTGCTAAAAAAAGTGGACGATGTGAACCCTTCGATCGTGATAAGTTAATGCGATCAGTTGATGTGGCTGTACGTAAGCGCAATATTGATCCTGATCATATTGAACGAGCAATTTCTGGCATTGTACGCCAGCTTGAAAGTTTGGGAGAACCAGAGATTTCTTCAGAAAAAATTGGGCATCTTGTGATGGAAGCATTGAAAAGAATTGATGATATTGCTTATATTCGTTTTGCTTCTGTGTATCGAGATTTTCGTAATGCAAGCGATTTTCACGATGTTATAGATGAATTGTCAAAGGGTATCGCGGATACAGAATCTCGTTTTGATGAATAAAAAAGTGCAAGATGAACGGTTTATGGCTGCAGCTATTCGTTTAGCAGAACGTCATGTCGGTCTTACAGGTGAGAATCCTTCCGTTGGTACGTTAATTGTGCGAAACGATAATGGTGCTGTGGGGGCTTTTATTGTTGGCTATGGCGTAACAGCTATTCATGGGAGTCCTCATGCGGAAGTGCAAGCTTTACACATGGCAGGTTCTTTGGCTCAAGGAGCGACTGCTTATGTTACTTTAGAACCTTGTGCGCATTATGGAAAAACTTCGCCGTGTGTGAATGCGCTTATTGATTCAGGTGTTTCTCGAGTTGTTATTGCGCTGACTGATTGTGACAAGCGTGTTGATGGTCATGGTATTGCTCTTTTGCGAGCGGCGGGTATTGAAGTGGTTGAGGGCATTTTAGCTGAAGAGGCTTTTGAATCCTTATGGACGCATTGGTGCATAAGGAAGATACAACGCTGTGCGGTCACTTTTAAAATGGCAATTTCTGCCGATAATGGTGTTGGAAAAAGAGAGAAGGGCAGCGTAAAAATTAGTGGAACACTTTCTCATGCCCATACGCATATTCTACGTGCTCAAAATAATGCTATCCTCGTTGGTATTGGTACTATATTAGCAGATGATCCACAACTCAATTGCCGCTTGCCAGGGATGGAGATGCGCTCACCAATTCGTATTATTTTGGATGCAGATTTATCTATCCCCCTTGATGCAAAAGTTGTCCAAACAGCCATAAAAATTCCTACATGGGTTATTTGTGATGTGGATATTTCAAAGAAAAGCAAAAAAAATGCATTGGAGCAATATGGTGTGTCTGTTTATTCGGTCGAGATGAACAATGGTTGTGTAGAACCCTTTGCTCTTTTACAGATGCTTTATAAACATGGGATTAATAGTGTTTTATTGGAAGGGGGTGTCAAGACAGGGGAAAAATTTTTGAATGCTGGTTGTGTTGATCATTTGATATGTTTTCATACCCCCATTGTTTTAGGCAAAAATCGTATTGAAGCCCCTCATTTTGGAAATTATCTCTCGCAGTTTCATGAGATTGAGACAAGAATGTTTGGAAATGACCGTTTTTATAAGTGGAGACGTAAGACATTATGTTCACAGGAATTATAACGGATATTGGTTGTGTTGAAGATGTTCAACCTTTAAAGCAGGGGATGCGTTTAAAGATTTCTACCCGCTATGCTATAGAAAGCTTAGCAATTGGGGCGTCAATTGCTTGTTCAGGAATTTGTCTGACAATTGTAGAGCGAGGATTAAAGCAAGAAGATTCCAATTGGTTTGTTGTCGAGGCGTGGGAAGAAACATTACGTTTAACGAATCTTGCACAATGGATAAAAGGAACTTTTGTTAATTTGGAACGTTCGCTTCGATTGGGTGATGAAATGGGAGGACATTTAGTTTCTGGTCATATTGATGGTTTGGCTGAAATCATTGATCAAAAAAATGAAGGGGATGCAATTCGCTTTTATTTAAAAGTTTCAAGACAATTTATGCCTTTCATTGTTAATAAGGGATCTATTGCACTTAATGGGACATCTTTGACTGTTAATGGTGTTGAGGATTGTGTTTTTGATGTTCTTATTATTCGCCATACACTTGAAATGACAACGTGGGGACAAGCTAAAATTGGAGATCGGGTCAATTTGGAAATTGATCAACTTGCTCGTTATGCTGCAAAACTTTTTACTTTAAAAAGAGAAGATGAATAAGCCAACACTCTATTGATCGTTTTCAGAATTTTATGCTTTATAACTTTGATTTTTTTGATTCGTTTTTTGTGGAATTCCATTATGATGAAAGAGATAGGTAAAAAGCCTCACGTATTGATTGTTGAGGCACGTTTTTATGAGGGGATTTCTGATGCACTTTTGAGAGGTGCAGTGAATACTTTGCAAAAAGCTGAAGCAAGTTATGATGTTGTAACGGTTCCTGGAGCATTAGAAATACCAAGTGCAATAGCTTTTGCTGAACAAAACAAGATATCGTATGATGGTTATGTTGCTCTTGGTTGTGTTATTCGGGGTGAAACATATCACTTTGAAATTGTTGCTAATGATTCTTGTCGTGCATTGATGGATTTAACTGTTCATCAGCACTTGGCTATTGGAAATGGTATTTTGACTGTTGAAAATGAAGAACAAGCATGGGTGCGTGCAAAACTAGATGATAAAAATAAAGGTGGTTTTGCGGCTGAAGCTGCTTTATGTATGATCGCTCTAAAAAAGAGATTTGGAGATAATCGTTAAATATGGCTGATATAAAAAGCAGACATTTTCCGCGTTCAGCCAATAAACGTGGAGCAGCAAGACTCGCTGCAGTTCAAGCACTCTATCAAATGGATATCGTGGGTTCGGGGGTGATGGAAACGGCAGCTGAGTATGAGGCTTATCGTTTGGGAAAAGATATTGATGGAGATCAATATCTTGAAGCTGATTTTCAGTGGTTTTTGGCTATTATAACGGGTGTTGTAAAAGATCAAAAGCAGCTTGATCCGCTGCTTCATCAACAGCTTTCTGCAGAGTGGTCTCTTTCACGTCTTGATTCTATATTGCGAGCAATTTTACGAGCAGGTTTATGGGAGTTGATCAACCGTAAAGATGTTCCCGTTGCAGTTGTCATGAATGAATATGTTGACATAGCAAAGGCGTTTTTTGAAGGTGATGAGCCAAAACTTGTTAATGCAGTTCTCGACAGTATGGCAAAAAAAGTCCGCCTCTAAGAGCTACAAATCCCTATTATAGATCTGATATTATCAGACCTATAATATTGAAACGGTATGCAGACTATATAATTTAGTTATGGGGTGGCAAATTCGCAGGGCCTTTTATAATTTGAATTAAGAAAGGATGTTCTTTCGTTACAGTTGGCGTTGTTTGTGTAATAAAATCAAATACTTGACCGTCTTGTAATCCGTAATTTGCAACTTTTGCAACCTGATTATTTTTATTGAAGTAAATGGCTAAAACTTTGCGATCAATAATCTTTGTTTTCATAAACTGCATCCCACGATAACGTGTCTGTGAGATGTAATAAAAAACTTCATTATCATATTTTGTTTTTAATGAAGGGGTCCCTAAAGTTAAAAGAACTTGCTCTTGACTTGAGCCAATAGAGATAGAACTTAGAGCATTTTTATCAAGAACATAGCCCTCTCTATAAATTTGGCTCGAACCTGAAGAATCAAGAAGGCTACACCCAGCAAGCATTCCTATGCTTGCTATTGATAGACCAATCAATAATTTACGTTTGATTAAGGCTATTATGTGAGGCATTTGAAACAATGGTATCTCCTTTTTATACTGAGATGTAGGACAAGAAGGCAACCTCAAGTTTTTTCTAATTTTAACTTAATCTACCGTAGCTTACACTGAGTTTCCCTGTTATAAAGCAAATTATGCCATATAGAATTTCTTTAGAAAAGAAAAAAATGCATAAATACTTGAGATAAATAAAAACATAGTGCTTTACGCGTTTTTATGTTTGGGAGTTGTCAATGAATGTTCAAAATGTTCCTCAAATGACATTTGCTTTGGCTTATCCAATATCTGTACGTTCTCTACCTGCTAAAGGTATAAGGGTTCATTTTTGTGCAAACAAAAAAGAATGTACACATTTAGCCCAGAACCATGATTTAATTGAAGTAAAATCTTGTGAGGGAAAATTCCATATTTTCCCGTGGAAAAAACGCGGAGTGCGTATAAAAGGTCTGTTGCAAGCGCGTATACTACAGTTATGTGTTGTTACATTGGAACCATTAGAAAATATCCTTTGTGAAAATATTGAGGTTGTTTTTGTTCCTGAAGATTCAAATTTGATGAAGCCCCAAATATCAGAGGATACAGGGGAATTGTTTTTAGATGTGGGGGGGCTTGATACTCCTGAAGTGTTTTATGATGATAAAATTGATATTGGCGCAATCATGGAAGAGTTTTTTGAGTTGTCTATTAATCATTATCCACGTAAAGAAGGGATAAAGATGAATATGGGTGAAAATTTAGAAGAAGCAGAGCGAAAATTCTCTCCATTTTCTGTTTTGAAAAATTGGAAGTGATTGTAGAAACATACAAAAAATATCTATTGTATGCTAAACGGTATTTTCTGCGGAGCGATTTTCGCAAGATGTGCTGTGTGAGTATTCAGGAGCCAAAAATCATAATATGTATTTAAAGATGTAAATGAAAAGATGTGGGATATGCAAGCGTGATTAGAATTTCTGTGGATGTCATGGGCGGTGATTACGGTCCAGAAGCAGCTATTGCAGGAGCAGCAATTGTACAAAAATATTTATCAAATATTTATTTTCTATTTTATGGAGTAGAGGAGGCTGTTCGTCCGGTTTTAAAAAAATATCCCTGTTTGGATTCTGTATCGCGCTTTTGCCCTACAGAAAGTTATACACGCATGGATGAAAAGCCAAGCCAAGCACTTCGTAATGGACGTGGTAAATCATCAATGTGGTACGCCATTGAAGCGGTAAAAAATGGTGAAGCTGATGCTTGCATTTCTGCTGGTAATACGGGTGCACTCATGGCCATGTCTTATTTTTGTTTGAAAATGCTTGCAGAGGCTGAACGTCCTGGTATTGCGGGTATCTGGCCAACACTGCGCAGTGAGAGTATTGTTTTAGATATTGGAGCAACAATTGGTGCCTCTGCTAGTCAGTTGGTTGATTTGGCGGTTATGGGAGCAGGTATGTTTCGCGCTTTATATCACACTGAAAGACCAAGTGTTGGGCTTTTAAATGTGGGGGTGGAAGAGGTTAAAGGACTTTATGAAATAAAAAAAGCAGGAATGATATTGCGTGAAGTGCAATTAGAAGGATTGGAATATAAAGGATTTGTTGAGGGCAATGACATTGGAAAAGGAACAGTCGATGTTGTTGTGACAGAGGGGTTTTCTGGTAATATTGCTTTAAAAACCGCAGAAGGAACCGCGCGACAGATAGGAGAGATTTTAAACTCTGCAATGCGCAGTTCTTTTTTAACATCTCTTGGTTATTTTTTATCACGGGGTGCTTTTCGTATACTGAAACATAAAATGGATCCTGATAGGGTGAATGGAGGAGTTCTTTTAGGTTTGAATGGTGTTGTTATAAAAAGTCATGGCAGTGCTAATGCTAATGGCTTTGCTTCTGCTATCCGCGTTGGTTATAAAATGGTTAATAATGGACTTTTACAAAAAATAACGGCTGATTTACGGCGATTTCATGAAAATAAAGCAACACTTTTTGACCAAGAAGATGAAGCGGTGATGAATGGAGAGTCCTTATGATAAGCTCTTATAATAGAAATAAAAAATTTGAAGAAAAGGTAAGAGCTGAATGATTCGGTCAATTATACGTGGTGTAGGAAGTGCTTTGCCGAAAAGAAGTTTATCAAATGATGAGATTGCAAAGTTTGTTGAAACGTCAGATTCATGGATTGTTCAGCGTACAGGAATACGCCAACGTTATATTGCCAGTGAAAATGAAACAACTGTTTCTTTAGGAGTTGAGGCTGCGCAAGCAGCACTTACAAATGCTGGTTTAACAATAAAAGACATCGATTGTATTATTTTAGCAACGTCCACCCCGAATCGTACTTTTCCTGCTTCTGCTGTTGAAATTCAGCATGCTTTGGGAATGAGCCATGGATTTGCTTTTGATATTCAAGCTGTTTGCTCTGGTTTTATTTTTGCTTTAACAACAGGAGATTCTTATTTACGGTGTGGAGGGGCTAAAAGAATTTTAGTTATTGGATCCGATACATTTTCTCGAATTTTAGATTGGGAAGATCGTACGACATGTGTTTTGTTTGGTGATGGTGCTGGTGCTGTTATTTTGGAAGCACTAGAAACTGAGGGTGATATTGCTTTTGAGCGTGGTATATTGTCTGCGAAATTGCGCTCTAATGGTGCTTATATAGATAAGCTATATGTTGATGGTGGACCTTCAACAACACAAACGACAGGCTATTTGCGTATGGAAGGACGAGAAGTTTTTAAATATGCTGTTGGTATGATAACGGATGTGGTTGATGATTGTTTTGCAGCTGCAGGTATGGATTCTTCACAACTAGATTGGTTTGTACCTCATCAGGCTAATAAGCGCATTATTGAAGCATCTGCTAAAAAGCTGGGAATTTCACTAGATAAAGTTGTGATTACCGTTGATCAACATGGTAATACGTCTGCTGCATCAGTTCCGTTGGCTTTAACAACAGCTGTTTGCGATGGAAAAATAAAAGAAGGAGATCTTATCATGTTAGAAGCCATGGGAGGTGGATTTACATGGGGAGCAATTCTTATTCGTTGGTAAATTATGGCTACTTGACCATATTTCAAGAAAACGTATAAGTCATTTTGTAATTTTTAATATTTTAATAGGTGGTTATAATGACAAGTAAGACAGTAACGCGTGCAGATTTAGCGAGCGTAGTTTGTAAAAGAGTGGGCTTGTCACATACTGAATCAGCAGCTTTAGTCGAATTGGTTTTGGATGAGATTTGCAACTCACTTGTAAGAGGTGAAGCGGTTAAATTATCTTCTTTTGCAACTTTTCAGGTTCGCAGTAAAAATGAACGTGTTGGACGCAATCCAAAAACAGGTGTTGAAGCACCGATTCCGCCGCGACGTGTTGTGACGTTTAAGGCTGCCAATGTCCTTAAACAGAGAATTTTAGATTCGCATCGTGCAAAACAGAAAAAATGATATCTCATAAATAAATGCCATGGTATGTTTGGTATTTGTTAAAGAAATGTATAAAATAAGGGTCTTTATTTTTTAGAAAAAGACTGGTGAGTAAGGTATCAATGATGGTCTTATTTTTGACTAATCTTGTTGAGAAATTGAGACAGAATGAGTCATTGTGAAGTAATTTATTTTGTTTTAAATAAGGTGTTACAAAATGGATAAAAGCTCTGATGCTTTTCGCACAATTAGCGAAGTAGCGGAGTTATTGGAGCTTCCGCAGCATGTCTTAAGATTTTGGGAAACACGTTTTAGGCAGATTAAACCAATGAAACGTGGGGGAGGAAGGCGCTATTATCGTCCGGTCGATGTTGATTTGCTCAATGGTATCAAGCAGTTACTATATGATCAGGGTTATACAATAAAAGGTGTGCAACGCCTTTTGAAAGAAAATGGTGTTGCTTTTGTGACTGCATTGGGTAATGGTGATCTTGATGCTATGAATGTGGTCATAGAGAAGAAACATGCAGGACAAACTTCTGAAAATGCTAGCAATAAGCCTAAGAAATCTTCTTTTGGGCTTTTGAGTTTCATGAGGAATGAGGGAGAAACATCTGTCGGTTCTGTGAATCTTTACAAAGATAAAACTGATAAAGCATTGTTACAAGAAATTCTGTTTGAACTCATTGAATGTAAGCGTGTTCTTGATAGAGCACGATAATAATATTTTTTTATTTTATATGTGTTTCGTAGATATTTAGATGTTTTATGGATGTGCACAGAATTTTATACGTTCAACGAGTAGTCATATATCGTATGTGTATATTTAACGAGTTTTTTATAAGAGTTTTTCATTTGGTAAAACATGAAGAAGAGAAAGAATAAACGCTGAGTTTTGCCATTTTTTTTGATTTGGCTTTATAAAAATTAAGGCAATATCTCATCAGTGTAGATTGCGGGATGTAGAATGCCATTAGCTTACCAATTCATGTGCTTGTTTTAAAGAGATGTTTCTTAAGGCTTCTTAATCTTATTTTACCATAATGCCTCGTGAATGATTAATGGTAAACTCGTTGAGTACCGCTATTTTTATACTTATGAAGGTTCAAGTCGGCATCATCATTATAATTATAGCCTGTTCTCAATAACTGCAACAATTCTTAGCACTTTAGGCGGTTCATTGTAGGCATTTTAAAAGTCCTTTCTCAATAATTTTTATCCACACACTCATTCCGCTTGTTTCGTGCAAGCAAATGATTTTGATAGATTCAACATAAACATATTAAAAATAAGAGAAGCCTATGATATTCGAAACCTTATTTAATATGAACAACGATATATTATCATTATAAATCAATATCTTGTCCTTTTTATAAGGGCTTATCTTACGAATAAGAAATATCATTGTTCAGCTAATTTTACATATTTTTTATTAATAAATATAATCTTGTTTTCAGTTTTCTTGCTTGATGTTTCTATAATTATTGTAATGATCTATCCATGATAATAGCAGAATTTTTTCATTATAAAGGTAAAAGATTAATGTTATTATTAATATTCAATTGTCTATGATTTTTGCATTTAAACAGCTCATAGCTTATATTCAACTTTTTCACCAATCCACCTTGTAGAGAAAGAGCACGTTATTCTTTCTGGTGACAGGTCATTGTGCATGAAACAAAAACACACTACAATATCAAATTATTTCATTTTGTACAAAAACTGAAAATTTATAGTAAAAAATTAACGTATTACCATCTTCCGTGATATTATGCATTTATTACACGTTGCAAATCTGGAGGTGTTGCTTCATTTGAGAGTTGTTTAATCACATCTTCTACAGATAAAAGGGTTTGATTTGTACTTCCTAAGCGGCGCATATTTACGCTGTTTGTTTCAGCTTCACGTTTGCCACATACCAAAATTACGGGGACTTTTTGTAAAGAATGTTCTCGTATTTTATAGTTAATTTTTTCATTGCGGAGATCTATTGTTGCGGAAAGCCCAACAGCTTTAAGTTTTGCTGTTATTTTTTGGGCATATTCATTTGCTTCGGATGTAATTGTTGCAACAACAATTTGTTCAGGAGCAAGCCAAAGTGGCATATGTCCAGCAAAATTTTCAATTAATATACCAAGAAAACGCTCCATTGATCCAAAAATAGCACGGTGGATCATAACAGGTTGACGTTTTTCTGAATCTTTATCAATATAGAATGCACCAAAACGTTCAGGGAGATTAAAGTCTATTTGTGTTGTTCCACATTGCCATTCACGACCGATAGCATCCTTTAATGTATATTCAAATTTTGGACCATAAAATGCTCCTTCACCTGGAAGGATGCTTGTTTTGATTTGTCCTGCAAATTTTGTTTCAATCGTTTTAAGGACAGATTCCATGATACTTTCTGCATGATCCCATAATGCATCAGATCCAACTCGTTTTTCTGGACGGGTTGAAAGCTTAAGACTAATTTCTTTAAAACCAAAATCGGCATAAGTTGATAAAATAAGATCATTAATACTGAGACATTCATCGGCTAATTGTTCATCAGTACAAAAAATATGCGCATCATCTTGTGTAAAACCACGCACACGCATAAGACCATGTAAAGAGCCTGAAGGCTCATAACGATGAACAAGTCCAAATTCAGCAAGTCTAATAGGCAAATCACGATAAGATTTTAAACCATGTTTAAAAATTTGCACATGACCAGGGCAGTTCATTGGTTTAAGGGCATAAACATTCCCATGATCTGAATCTTCTTCTGCTGAAATTACTTTGAACATATTCTCCTTATACCAACCCCAATGGCCAGATATTTCCCAGAGTGACCTATCGAGAACTTGTGGTGCATTAACTTCAGCATATTGATGATCATCAAGGCGTCTACGCATATAGCTGATCAAATTTTGGAACATTTTCCAACCTTTTTTGTGCCAAAAAATCATTCCTGGCCCTTCTTCTTGAAAGTGAAATAAGTCCATTTCACGTCCCAAGCGGCGATGATCACGTTTTTCAGCTTCTTCTAGCATATGGAGGTAGGCTTTTAAGTCATTTTCATTTGCAAATGCTGTTCCATAAATTCTCGTGAGCATTGGATTATTGGCATCGCCACGCCAATAAGCTCCTGCAACTTTCATTAATTTGAAAGCATTCCCAATTTGCCCTGTAGATTGCATGTGCGGTCCGCGACAAAGATCAAACCACTCCCCTTGATAATAGATTTTTAAATCTTGATTTTCAGGAATGCTATCAATAAGTTCAACTTTATAAAATTCCTTTTTCTCAGAAAAAACTTTTCTTGCTTTTTCACGAGACCAAATTTCTTTTCTAAAAGGTTTATTGCGTTGGATAATTTCACGCATTTTCTTTTCAATGACGGTGAGATCATCTAATGTGAAAGGTTGTTGGCGTGCAAAATCATAATAGAATCCGTTCTCAATGACAGGACCTATTGTTACTTGCGTTTCAGGAAAGAGCTCTTGCACTGCTTCAGCAAGGACATGGGCGCAATCATGCCTTATGAGCTCAAGAGCGCGTGAATCTTCTCGGGTAATAATCTCTACTTGACCAGATTGTCCCAATGGATCCGATAAGTCTCGCGTGATACCATCAAGACTATAGGCGACTGCTTTTTTTGCAAGTGATTTAGAAATAGATTCTGCTAATTCCAAGCCTGTCATTTCAGCGGGGTAATTACGTTTTGAACCATCGGGAAAAAAAAGAGAAATAGAGCAAGACATAAAAACACCCTTTTAATCCAATTCCGCTAACGATTGCGGATGGTTTCGTGAAAATTGAGTAAAAAGCTTATAGACTAATTTTTTATCAATACATGTGAAAAAAGAAAAGGATTATTTGTTGTGTTTGTCAGAAATTTTCCAGTAACGCCAAGGTTTATAAAAACAGCAAGAATTTCCAAGCGATGGAGGGACTGGATCAAAGCCATCTGTTCCAAAGGGCCCACAACGCATGATACGAAAGAGTCCCATCCATGCACCAGCCCAAAGCCCATGGCGTGCAATCGCTTCATATGTATATTCTGAACAAGTCGGGGCATGGCGACATTGATTGCCTATAAGGCTCGAAAGTGTTATTTGATAGAACCGTATTAAGAAAATACCCAATAATCGTCCGGGTGTTTTTTGCCAAGTGCCTGTGTAATTCCGAGTCAACTTTTTTTGTCTAGATTGTGATTTGAACATTTATTTTTCTTCAATTTTTTGAATGCAGTCTATCGTTGCATCAAAGGGTAGTAGTGTTGCTGCATGGCGCACTTTATAGTCTTTAATGGGCTGTAAGCAAGAAAAATCCTCAAATGGAGCTTGAGGAGAAGGACCATTTTGCGTTAGCATTTGGTAGATAACTTCACGCAATATTTTAAGATCTTGAGTTGTTTGTCCGATGATATGAGATGCTAAAAGTGAAGCTGAAGCTTGCCCTAGCACACATGCATGTATTTCGTGAGCAAAATCGGTAATAATACTATTTTCCACTTTTAAATCTACAGTGATTGTCGAACCACAAAGGTGTGCATGTTTTCTTGATGTTGCATCAGGATTATTAAGACGCCCAATTTTGCCTATATGTGCAGCATATTTAAGTATTTTATCATTATAGATAGTATCAATCATGCGCTATTGCCTGAAATTTTGAAAGTCGTGATTGTTTAAACTTTTAATTCGCTTATATAGAGATTATACAAAATGAGATAGGTATGGAGCAAATGCTTTGTATAGAGTAAGCTTGGAGTTTTTGAATGCGTAATGTTGTTAAAGAAGACGCAAATTTATCTGAAGAAAAGCGTCCGAGTATTGAAAAGGTGGAAGAAGCGATTCGTACATTACTCTTATGGATAGGGGAAAATCCAAATAGAGAAGGGCTTTTAGATACTCCAAAACGTATAGCCAAGGCATATCGCGAGCTTTTTAATGGTTATAGTCAATCGGTTAAAGAAACCTTAGGTACAGTTTTTGAAGAGGTTTCAGGATACAATGAAGCCGTAATCGTAAAGAATATACCTTTTTATTCACACTGTGAGCATCACATGATCCCAATTATTGGGAAAGCACATATAGCATATCTTCCTAATGCAAAAATTGTTGGTCTTTCAAAAATTGTACGTGTTGTAGATATTTTTTCTCGTCGTTTACAAACTCAAGAAGCTATGACAGCGCAAGTGGCTCACGCGTTAAAAACGTATCTGAAGCCTCATGGTGTAGCAGTATTGATTGAGGCTGAGCACATGTGTATGGCTATGAGAGGAATCCAAAAACAGGGCTCTACAACAATTACAAAAAACTTTCATGGTTATTATGAAAAAGATCAAGCGGCACAAGCACATTTTATGATGATGGTTCAAAGGTCATAGTAAAGCCCATATTTCTCTTAATCTTTATTAAGTTATAAAGCATCCGGATAAAATAAATTATGAGAAAAAGAAAATTGGCTTGTACCTTTCTTTATGATTTGTTAAAGGCTAAAAACCAAGATTTTTTCTTTCCACGTGCGGTCGTGGCGGAATTGGTAGACGCGCAGCGTTGAGGTCGCTGTGGGGCAACCCGTGGAAGTTCGAGTCTTCTCGACCGCACCAGTTAGCAGTGAGTCTCTCCATAATGAGATGAAGTTATGTTAGAGAGAGGGGATTTATAGGCATTATAGAAAAATCTTTTTTGTATGTTATTTGTTGGTGTGTTGCCAATAATGTTTCGTTTTTTATTACTTTATCTATGCATTTGAAATGTTATATTTTTATAAGGTGGGGTGAAGTTGCAGTGAGAAGTATAATGATTCTGAGATATTTAACACTTCTTATTTGTATTTCTTTATTATCAGCGTGTAGTGATTCACGTGCTGTACTTTGGCATGGGGTGCATGCAACACCTTCTATGACTGCCGTAGAAAGGGAAGTTGAAGGGAAACCAGTTTCTCCAAAAGCCGTCGTTCCAGTGTATGTTGCAACAAGTCGTATGATGCAAAATAATTACGCTCAACCTTATGGTGCAGAGCGATCAAATAAAGTTCATTATAATCGCGTTGACGTAGGAATTCCTCAGCAACATGTAAAGGGAGTTGTTGAAATAAATGCCTATAAACCTACGCATGATAAGTATTTTGCAGCAGTAGCATTGCAAAAATACGATAATAAAGAACAGTTTAAACAGCAATTAAATGCTGCTTTAGCAAAAAAGCCAAAAGGAAAAAGAGAAATTTTTCTTTTTATCCATGGGTATAATAATAATTTTGCAGATGGTACATTTCGTACAGCACAATTTACACACGATTATTCTTTAAATGTTGTCGCTGTGCATTATTCTTGGCCTTCGGCCGGATCAGTTCCTCTTTATATTTATGATCGTGACAGTGCTAATTTTGCCCGTGACGGATTGATAGAGCTTTTAACACTTATTAGTGAAACCAATGCTGATCAAATTTCGGTTATTGCACATTCTATGGGCAATTTTGTTATAATGGAAGCATTTAGAACGTTAGCGTTACAGGGAAAATATAAGCCTATTCGTCGTATTACAAGTTTATTAATGGCTGCACCAGATATTGATGTTGATGTATTTGAGCGCCAACTTAATGATATAAAAAAACTTCCGCAGCCAACCGCTATTTTAGTATCCAGAGCGGATAAAGCTCTTGCGGTTTCAGGACGTCTTACGGGTGGACATCATCGTGTGGGCGATGGCTCAGATATTGAAATGTTGCGTAAAAATGGAATAGCTGTTCTTGATTTTTCTCATGTGGATGGGGGAGCACACAATGTCTTTGCATCTTCGCCAACGTTGATGGCTCTTTCTCGAGAAGGTTCTTTGGCTTCCACAATTATGCAAGGTACAGAATTGTCACCTAGTCAAGCCCTTCTTGCTGATGGTAGTAGTGTGTTGGAAAAAACAACACATCTTATCCTTTATACACCTGTACGTTTTCTCTCTCCACGGATTCCACGTTGATCGTGAAAAGAGAGAAGGGGCTCCATCGAATAATGTATTGGAGGTAATATTTTTTAGCACTTTCTTTAGAATGGTCTTGTAAAATGAAAAATAAATAGCGGGATGAATGTAAAAAACAGTCATTAGGTGAGTTTGTGATGATTGCACGGAAACGCTATGTTAATACGCCTACAGTTGTTGATTATTTATCTCATTCCGCAATTAAGTTATTAGACATTCATGCTATGCTTGTGAAGGTGAGAAAAGGTGATATGGGGGAAAAACCAAATTTATTGCGTCAAATTGATTCTACAAAAAAACAGTTAGATGAGATAAGCCATGCTCTTATTTTAGAATATCGTAAACGCCAAGAAAATGAGCGTTTTTTAAAACAAATTCTGCTATCCATTTCTGATCAACTTTTTGCACTTAATAATGGTTTTAAGGAAACAGGACGTCTTTTTTTTCAAGAAGTTAGAATTCTTCAATCTCAGATGCAATGTTTATATGAGGGAAAGGAGAGGCTGCATTTGTTGAATAGCCAAGAATCTTTTTGTTCTCCGTCAAAGATTGATGAAGTCATTAAACAGTTACAAAAAGCACGAGAGAAGCTTATTCTTGAAAGCCCACATCTCTTTGAAAAAAGCACAAAAGCTAAACAATAAAAGTTCTTTAGTTGAGCAGATAGATAATTTGAATTTTACAGCAAAAACGCTGTTAGATAGAAGGCTATAACCTTTTTAAAGAAAAGAATTTGCTTTAATAAATGAAACACATGTATTTTATAATCACACTCTTTATCGCATTAAAGCTTTAGAAGACTTTGGTTATATCTTTGCTAAAGTTAAGGCTTATGTTAAGTTGAGCTTTCAAATGCTTCGCACAGGAGAGCCGCTTACGAATAATTTTAAAGTGTTATCTTTATTGGCTGGCTGCTCAGTAAAAAAATTCAGAAGGCATTAGATCTTTTATTAGAAACTGGACATATCATTTGTTTAGAAGATGGTCGGTTGTGGAACCCAGATGTTGAATTAGAATTAAATGATAGCAAAGAGAAATCAGAAGCAGCAACAAAAGCAGCTCATTCTAGATGGCATAAAACAAAAGGTAAAAATGACAATAATCATATAAAAGAAAACGCATATGCGGATTGCATGCAGAGCGCATACGATGCGCATAGTGTTGCGCAATGCGAACGCAATGCCATTAACAATAACATTAACATATATAAAAAAAATAAAACTAACGTTTTATTAAAAAAAGAAATTGATTTTGAAGATTTAGAAACAATCGATTTGGTTGACGAGCCAATCGAGTGTGATGTTGAAAGCCAATCAGAGCAAACCAACCAATCAATCATTCACGAGCAAGAAAGCGTTCCTAAGAAAGCCAAGCGAAGTAAGGGGAAAAAAGAACTTGGAAGCGTACCAGAAGATTTTGAACCTGATTTGCAATACGCAATCGATAAAGGCTTAACGCAGGATGAGGCGTTATTAGAATTCGAAAGATTTAAACTTCATTGGAAAGCCAACCCATGTCGAAATGCAAACAATCGCGATTGGCAAAGTGCTTGGTGTGGTTGGATTATTAACCAAAATGGAACGCTAGCCAAGAAATTAGAACAGGAGAAACGATATGCAAACGAACGCTATAAGCTCTCAACAAACAATTTCATAAACAGCCTTTCACAAAGCTTCAGTACACTCAAATCAGCAATCACCACTAGCGATTCTTATGGATCAGAATGCAGCAGAGATACAGAGGCTATCAGTTCATTTGCAAGCACTTGCCAAGAGAGTGGACCGGAGTGTGTATCCTCCAACCTCTATGCATGGAAAGCCGTTGACGCTGGAGGAGAAAGCGCAAGTTTTGCAAGACTGTAATCGCTTACAAGCACTGCTTTCACGGAAAGTTACGGTTGAACATATCGAGGCGGCTGCTTATTTGCTTTCTGGTCTAAAAATACCGGCAAATATAGACCTGAATGTTATCGCTTTGAACTATAGCATAGCGCTAGCAGACGCTTTAGAACATACCCTTAAACAGGCTGTTAAGGATATCATATGCGGAAAAGCAAAGGGCTTGTCGAAAAACCTTTATGCTAACAGGAGCAGAGCTTGCAGAGTGATGCTTATTTTGAATATCGTCTGGTGGGTGAGCAAATCTTTGAACTGACAGGCAATCGCACTCTTCTTGATGTTGAAGATCCCAATGCTCAAATGCAAAGGCTCTATGACAATGCTGTGGAGCAGCAAGA